>JANOTE010000291.1:0-7492 GCA_031416195.1 Rhodoferax sp. | reverse complement strand
GCTTGACCTCATGAGTCATGGGGTTCGGGCGCGTCAAATTCAAAAGTTTTTAAAGTAGTCCACCTTCAGCCGCCTTATCTGCTTTAGTTCCTTCAGGCCCGAGCGCTACTATTTGGTAGCATCGGGCTTTTGTTTTGCTAGGCATTGACTTTGAGCTTTACTGCAATCAGGTTCGACGCTGCGTTACACCATGTTTCTGACCGTTCCTTAGCATGTCCGCGTTAGCCTACCCGGGTCTATCATTGGTCGGTGTGTCGCACGGTGACATTACAGTCGCCGTGGATTGCATGGGCGGTGACCTTGGCCCCAAAGTGACGCTTGGTGCCAGTCGCAAATTTCTGCAGAACCATCCGGATGCGCGCTTGATTCTGGTGGGCTTGCCGGATGTATTGGCGGGTTTTAACCACCCGCGCGCCAGCACAGTCGCCGCCCGTGAAGTGGTGGAGATGGACGATGCGGTGGAGGTGGCGCTGCGCCGCAAAAGAGACTCCTCCATGCGCGTCGCGATCCAGCAAGTCAAAGACGGTGCCGCGCAAGCGGCCGTATCGGCGGGCAATACCGGCGCACTGATGGCGATCTCCTACTTCGTGCTCAAGACGTTGGAGGGCATTGACCGCCCCGCCATTGCCGGCCAGATTCCCAATGCCAAAGGTGTGGCGACTACCGTGCTTGATATGGGTGCCAATGTCGATTGCTCGCCCGAGAATTTATTTCAATTTGCGGTGATGGGTTCTGCTTGGGTATCAGCCCTCACCGGGCGCGACAATCCGTCGGTTGGTCTGTTGAATATTGGCGAAGAAGCGATAAAAGGCAATGAAGTGACAAAAATTGCTGCCAAACTACTTCGATCTGCTTCTAACTCCGGCGATGTCAACTTTTACGGCAATGTCGAAGGTAACGACATCTTCAAAGGCACGGTGGACATTGTGGTGTGCGATGGTTTTGTCGGTAATGTCGCATTGAAAACCAGCGAAGGTTTAGCATCAATGATTGGGGAGTTCTTGAAAAAAGAGTTTTCTCGCAACATTTTCACCAAAATTGCGGGTTTGTTGTCATATCCGGTGCTAACGGCGCTTAAAAATCGAGTTGACCACCGTCGCTACAACGGTGGGGCTTTGTTGGGCCTGCGCGGTCTGGTGTTCAAAAGTCATGGCTCAGCAGATGAGGTGGCCTTTGAGTTCGCGCTGGCGCGGGCGTATGATTCCGCCAAAAACAATTTGTTGGAACGGGTTCAAACACGAATCACCCGTACTTCGGGCCTGCTGGAGGGTGCGGGTGACACCCAAGCTGGCGAATTGGCCCCGCTGAAATGAAGAAAAAGTGAATTCATGAGAGTTTTTTCCCGAATTTCAGGCACAGGCAGCTATCTGCCGTCCCGGCGCTTGTCCAATGCGGATTTAGTGGCCGAGTTGGCTGCCAAGGGCATTGAATCGTCAGATGAATGGATTGTTGAGCGCACCGGCATTCGCGCGCGGCACTTTGCTGCACCCGATCAATCCGCCAGCGACTTGGCGACCGAGGCGGCCAAAAACGCCCTGACAGTCGCCGGACTTTCGCCTGCGGATATCGACCTGATTGTGGTGGCGACTTCGACGCCCGACATGGTATTTCCCTCGACCGCGTGTATCGTGCAAAACAAGCTCGGGGCCAATGGCTGCGCGGCGTTTGACGTGCAGGCGGTTTGCAGCGGCTTTGTTTATGCGCTGACGATTGCAGACTCAATGATTCAATCGGGTACTGCGCACAAGGCGCTGGTGATCGGCGCGGAGGTGTTCTCCAGAATTTTGGACTTCAACGACCGCACCACCTGCGTTCTGTTTGGTGACGGTGCGGGCGCAGTCGTGCTGGAGGCATCCAGCCAGCCTGGCATTCTGGCCACAGATTTGCATGCCGATGGCAAACATGTCGGTATTTTGTGCGTTCCGGGTCATGTGTCAGGCGGGCAGATTTTGGGCGACCCACTGCTAAAGATGGATGGCCCAGCAGTCTTCAAGCTGGCAGTGGGCGTGTTGGAGCAGGCGGCCCGCACGACCCTGGCCAAAGCGAACAAGACCGCGGCCGACATTGACTGGCTGATTCCCCATCAGGCCAACATCCGCATCATGCAAAGTACCGCCAAAAAACTCAAACTGCCGATGGAGAAAGTCATGGTGACCGTGGACCAGCACGGCAATACGTCCGCAGCATCGATCCCGCTGGCGCTGGATGTGGGCGTGCGCAGCAGCAAGATCAAGCGCGGCGAGCTTCTCATGCTTGAAGGCGTGGGCGGTGGCTTTACCTGGGGTGCCGTGCTTCTTAATTTATAGCTCTCAAAGTTCTTCTCCTGCCTCCAAGTTCTCAATAAAACACGACATGAAGTCATTTGCCTTTGTATTTCCCGGTCAGGGCTCACAGTCCGTCGGCATGCTGGAGGGTTGGGGCGATCACCCGGTCGTTGTCCAAACGCTCAAAGAAGCATCCGACGCGCTGGGTGAAGACATGGCCCGGCTCATTAAAAAAGGCCCCAATGAGGTTCTGGCGCTCACCACCAACACACAGCCTGTCATGCTGGTGGCAGGCGTTGCAGCCTATCGCGTCTGGATGGCGCAAGTGGGTCAAGTTCCCGCTGCGGTCTGCGGTCACTCCTTGGGCGAGTATTCAGCCCTGGTTGCGGCTGGTGTGCTCACACTGGCTCGGGCTGCGCCGTTGGTGCGTTTTCGCGCGCAAGCCATGCAAGAGGCGGTGCCTGTCGGTATCGGCGCGATGGCCGCGATACTGGGCATGGATGCCGCGCAGGTGGTCATTGGTTGTGCGGATGTGACGCGGGCAATGCAAGGGTTGGGCGCAGCCAGTGCAGACGAGGTGGTGGAGGCGGTTAATTTCAACGATCCGTCGCAAACAGTCATTGCAGGCAGCAAGGCAGCCGTCGAAAAAGCCTGTGAAGCCTTGAAGGCAAGTGGCGCAAAACGTGCATTGCCTTTGCCCGTGTCTGCGCCCTTTCATTCCAGTTTGATGAAGCCCGCTGCCGACAAGCTGCGCGAACGGCTGGAGGACACGGTGTTTGAAGCACCCAAGATCGCACTGATCAACAACATTGACGTGGCGCTGGAAATCGATGCCGACAAGATTCGCGATGCCCTGTACCGCCAGGCCTTTGGGCCGGTTCGTTGGGTAGAGTGCATGCGTGCAATTAAAGCGCGCAGCATCAACATCGTCGTCGAGTGCGGGCCAGGAAAAGTTCTTGCTGGGCTGGCCAAGCGCATTGACCCCGACCTGACAGGTTTTGCTTTGTACGATCCGGCAACCTTGACCAATGTGAAAAGCAGCCTGTTGGAGATGGGTTCATGAGCACGCCGTCGCTGGCCTTGGTGACGGGTGCATCCCGGGGAATCGGTGCCAGTATCGTGTTGGAGTTGGCGCACCGAGGCTTCAAGGTCGTTGGCACGGCCACCTCGGAAGAAGGCTCTGCCAAAATCAGCCAGGCCCTGGCTGCCTTTCCCGATTGCAGCGGCAAGGTGTTGAATGTGAACAACGTGACGGCGGTTGAGGGTTTGGTCGATGCCCTTGTCAAGGAACATGGTGGCTTGCAGGTGCTGGTCAACAACGCAGGCATCACTCGCGACAACCTGGCCATGCGCATGAAAGACGACGACTGGGATGCCGTGATGGACACCAACCTGAAAGCGGTTTTTCGCGTCAGCCGCGCCGTCATGCGCACGATGATGAAACAGCGCTACGGGCGAATTATCAACATTACCTCGGTGGTAGGTGCCTCAGGCAACCCTGGGCAAGCGAACTATGCAGCGGCAAAGGCGGGTGTTGCAGGCATGACGCGGGCGCTGGCGCGTGAACTCGGCTCGCGCAACATCACGGTCAATTGCGTGGCACCGGGGTTTATTGAAACCGACATGACAGCGGGCTTGAATGAGACCCAGCATAAGGCCTTGTTGGCCCAGATTCCTCTTGGTCATTTGGGTAAGCCTGCCGATGTCGCACACGCCGTGGCATTTCTGGCATCGCCTCAAGCGGGCTACGTGACGGGGCAGGAATTGCACGTCAATGGCGGGATGCATATGTAGGATACTGCTGGCTTTCGGAAATTCGGCCGATTTTTCCGTTCGGCAGGTCGCGCAGGGAAATACGGCCCTGGCGCAGCTAAAATTACGGTTTAATTTACAACCCTTCGAGGGATCTCATGAGCGATATCGAAACACGCGTTAAGAAAATCATTGCCGAACAACTCGGTGTAGAAGAGTCCCAAGTGACCAACGAAAAGTCATTCGTGGCTGATTTGGGTGCCGATTCGCTGGACACCGTTGAACTGGTTATGGCTCTCGAAGACGAGTTTGGCATTGAAATCCCGGATGAGGATGCCGAGAAAATCACCACGGTTCAAAACGCGGTGGACTACGCCTCGACGCACAAAAAGGCCTAGTTCAAGCATGGGCGCGGCACACGAAGTGGCAAGCGTGGGGGCTTTATGACCGCTGCACGTCGTCGGGTCGTCGTCACCGGGTTGGGTTGTATCAGCCCTGTGGGTAACTCAGTGGCCGATTCGTGGGCTGCACTTATGGCGGGTCAATCGGGTATCGACATGATCACCGGATTTGATGCCAGCGCCTTCGCCTGCAGGTTCGCAGGTGAGGTCAAGGGCTTCAATATCTGTGATTACGTTCCTGAAAAAGAGGCCCGTCACATGGATCGCTTTATCCACCTGGGCTTGGCAGCCGCCTGCCAAGCCGTGGCGGATTCCGGTTTGGCAGTGGGGGACGCGCTCAGTGAAGACGAAGCCGTGCGAATCGGCTGCGTGATCGGGTCTGGCATCGGTGGCCTGCCCTTGATTGAGGCCACCCATACCGAGTTGACTAACCGGGGGCCGCGCCGCATTACGCCGTTCTTCGTACCGGGTTCGATCATCAATTTGATAGCGGGTCACGTCTCGATGAAATATGGCTTCAAAGGCCCTAATATTGCGATTGCCACGGCCTGCACGACGGGTCTGCATTGCATTGGAGATGCGGGTCGACTGATCGAGTATGGCGATGCCGATGTGATGGTAGCCGGTGGTTCAGAATCCACCGTTTCACCGTTGGGCATTGGTGGCTTTGCCGCGATGCGCGCACTCTCCACCCGTAACGACGATCCGAAAACTGCCAGTCGCCCCTGGGACAAAGACCGTGACGGTTTTGTGCTGGGAGAGGGGGCGGGCATGATGGTGCTTGAAGAATACGAGCACGCCAAAGCCCGTGGTGCAAAAATCTACGCTGAATTGGCGGGGTTTGGCATGAGTGCCGATGCCGGGCATGTGACAGCACCCAGTATGGACGGCCCTCGCCGGGCCATGCAGAACGCTTTGCGCAACGCGGGTGTCAATGTGGACGAGGTCAGCTATCTCAATGCGCATGGTACGTCTACGCCGTTGGGTGACATCAACGAGACGAATGCGATCAAGGCGGCTTTTGGTGATGCCGCCAAAAATCTAGTGATCAACTCGACCAAGTCCATGACGGGACATCTGCTCGGTGGCGCGGGCGGCATCGAATCCGTTTTTACCGTGCTGGCGATTCATCACCAAAAGAGCCCGCCCACCATCAACATTTTTAACCAGGATCCTGAGTGTGATCTGGATTACTGTGCCAATACCGCCAGAGACCTCAAAATTGATGTCGCCGTCAAAAACAATTTTGGCTTTGGCGGCACGAATGGGACGCTCGTTTTCAAACGGGCCTGACCCCGGTGCCAGTCCGTTTTGGCCCACGGGCGCGTATCTCCTTGATCCACGCAAAGCCCCGTCTGCGTGCCCGTTCCTCCAAAACTGCACCAGCGACACGTTATCCGTTTGGACAGACACAATCCTTAAAAACCTGCCTGATTGCGCTGTGGCTGTGCGGCGCATGGGTCACCTTGTACCTGCTGCTGACCCGCCCGGTGCATGCTGCGTACCCCTGGTTTGCGGTTAGCAGTTTGTTCATCGGTGCAGGCGGTGCCCGTTGGGGGTGGGTCAGGACACAAACAGGGTTTTTGCGATGGGATGGCGTGGATTGGTGGCTCGAGTGGCCAAACCTTGCTGAGACCTCACCGCTGCAACTTGTCGATGGCGTCGTCACCCAGTTCGATTTTCAGTTCTTTCTGTTATTGCGTGTGGATACAGCCGCAGGCACCAGCCGTTGGCTCTGGCAGGATCAATGGAGCGAAAGGCGGGACTGGCAGGCGTTTCGGCGGGCCGTGTTTTCGCCCAGACCTTCACCCCAAGCGCCCGATTCGGCTGTTGCTCCGGTGAACTCTGCACTGGCGCGCGAAGGTCAAGCATGATGTCATCCGAGGTGGTTCCTGGGGCGGCCAGCGCAGACAGTGATTTGATGCTGGTCGAGCGAACTGTGGCGGGGGATCAAAAAGCGTTTGAACTGCTGGTCATCAAATACCAGCGGCGAATCCAGCGCCTGATTGGGCGCATGGTGCGCGATGTTGATCTGGTGGAAGACATTGCGCAGGAAACTTTCATTAGGGCTTACAAGGCCCTACATCAGTTCCGGGGCGATGCCCAGTTTTACACCTGGTTGTACCGGATTGCCGTGAATACCGCCAAAAAGTCTTTGATGGAGCTCAAGCGCGACCTGACCGTGTCGGAGAGCTATTTCAAAACCGACGATGACGATGAAACTAAAACGTCAAAGAACGAACTAATTGCTGATGAGACACCCGAGACAGTGTTTGCTGCCAAGGAAATTGCGACGATGGTGAATTTGGCATTGTTGGAATTGCCTGAAGATCTAAGGCAAGCTGTCACGCTGCGTGAAATTGAAGGCTTAAGCTATGAGGAAATATCCGTCGCGATGAGTTGTCCTATTGGCACGGTGCGCTCGCGTATTTTCCGGGCGCGTGAAGCAATCTCCGCCAAGGTCAAGCCTATGCTGGAAAATCAGTCTGGCAAGCGCTGGTAGGTAGATGGCGTAACTAAATGGCGTAACTGGGTATTTTGGAAGTAGAAAATGATGAATGATGATGTCTTGAAAAGTCAACAGATGAAACGAGAGATGGTTTGCGCTCTGGCAGACGGGCAATTGCGCGGTCATGATTTCGCCAAGGTGGTGGAATCAGTACATTCAGACGCGAATTCCCGCGCAGCATGGCAGTCGTACCACATCGTTGGCGATGTGCTGCGTTCGCCAGAATTGGCTGAATATGCGGAAGATGTAAATTTTTCAGCTCGCTTTGTGTCCCGTTTGGCAGCAGATACCGATGCTCAGCTTGCGTACAAATCGGCATCATCAACTTCTGCCGCGAGCGATCTGCCCGCACTTTCCGCCCGCAGTCAAGCTAGCGCCAATGAATCTGTATTTGCCTGGAAACTGACAGCGGGTTTTGCTTCGCTTGCGGCAGTCATCGCCATCGGCTGGAATATGATCGGCGGATTGGGCGGGTCTGTAGGTGGGGCTCAACTGGCGCAGGCTGTGCCAAGTGCTCAAATGGCTTCGACTACGCAGTTTGGCCCAGAATCTGCTGTGATGATTCG
>JANOTE010000290.1:0-7038 GCA_031416195.1 Rhodoferax sp. | reverse complement strand
GCGCAACCCTCAATGCAGCCCGCGTTCATCCGGCTCCTCTGTGGAGGTGCTGATGACGCTGGTCTGCTGGCCTTTGGATTTGCGCCAGACGTAGACCAGGTAGCCGCTCAATCCGTAGGCGATAAAGATTCCGAAGATGATGGTGGGCGGATCGATGTTGATGACGGCGATGCCCAACGCGATCAACACGATCACGGCGAACGGCACGCTCTTTTTCATGCTGATGTCCTTGAAGCTGTAAAACGGCACATTGGTGACCATGGTTAGCCCGGCGTACAGCGCCAATGAAAAGGTGATCCAGGGTATCGACAGACCCCACAACCTGTCGGTGCCTTCAAAGCCCAGCTCGGTCATCAGCCAGATGAAGCCAGCCACCAGGGCCGCCGCTGCGGGCGACGGCAGGCCTTGAAAGAATCGCTTGTCAACCACACCGGTATTGACGTTGAAACGGGCCAGCCGCAGCGCCGCGCAGGCGCAGTAGACGAATGCCGCAAGCCAGCCCCAGCGGCCAAGCCCTTGCAGTGCCCACATGTAGGCAATCAAAGCGGGGGCGGCGCCAAAAGAAACCATATCCGAGAGGGAATCCATCTGCTCGCCGAACGCACTTTGGGTGTTGGTCATGCGGGCCACACGGCCATCCAGGCTGTCAAGAATCAAGGCGGAAAAAATGCCGATGGCAGCTTTATCGAACTCCAAACCCACCGCCATCAAAATCGCATAGAGGCCCCCAAACAGCGCCGCCAACGTGAACATATTGGGCAGAATGTACAGGCCTTTGCGGCGCTTGCGCACCACTACTTCTTCGTTCGCACCGTCATTCACGGCCTCGCTGTCCCGAACTACAGAATCTTCACCATCATGCATTTGCTGTCCCTCCAACTCTCTAGAATGTGCCGAATGGCATCAAGACGGTATAGCACATGCGACACCCCCGCGACAAGCGCTTATCGCACGTAAAGAGCACACCATAAAAAAGACCACCGAAGTGGCCTTTACTATCGCAATGTAAGGGTTCAATTGCGAGTCTGATCGACCAGCTTGTTTTTGGCAATCCATGGCATCATGGCGCGCAGCTTGGCGCCCACTACTTCGATCTGGTGCTCGGAGTTCAAGCGGCGTTTGGACAGCAACGTCGGCGCACCGGCCTTGTTCTCGATGATGAAGCTCTTGGCGTATTCACCGGTCTGGATGTCTTTGAGGATCTGTTTCATGACCTTTTTGGTGTCGTCGGTGATGATGCGCGGGCCGCTGACGTACTCACCGTACTCGGCATTGTTGGAGATTGAGTAATTCATGTTGGCGATGCCGCCCTCATAGATCATGTCCACAATCAATTTGAGCTCGTGCAGGCACTCGAAATACGCCATTTCGGGGGCGTAACCGGCTTCGACCAGCGTCTCAAAACCTGCTTTGATCAGCTCGACCGTGCCACCGCACAGCACGGCTTGCTCGCCGAACAGATCGGTCTCGGTTTCTTCGCGGAAGTTGGTTTCGATGATGCCGGCTTTACCGCCGCCATTGGCCATGGCGTAGCTCAAAGCCAAGTCGCGCGTGCGGCCTGATTTGTCTTGATGAATGGCAATGAGATGGGGCACACCGCCGCCTTGGGCGTAGGTGCCGCGCACGGTATGGCCGGGGGCCTTGGGGGCGACCATCCATACGTCCAAGTCCGCACGGGGTGTCACCAAGCCGTAATGCACATTGAAGCCGTGGGCGAAGACGAGGGATGCGCCTTGCTTGATGTTAGGCTCAACGTCGTTTTTGTAAACCTCGCCGATTTGCTCATCGGGCAGCAAGATCATGACGACATCGGCCGACTTGACCGCATCGGCCACTTCAGCGACCTTCAGGCCGGCTTTCTCGACCTTGGGCCAGGAAGCGCCGCCTTTGCGCAGGCCGACCACGATTTTCACGCCGCTGTCGTTCAAATTCTGCGCGTGGGCGTGGCCCTGGCTGCCGTAGCCGATGATGGCCACAGTTTTGCCCTTGATCAGACTCAGATCACAATCTTTGTCGTAAAAAACTTTCACTTTTTTCTCCTTGGTAAATGACGAAATATGCCGAAATATGCCGAAATAAATGACTAAAAATAACTCAACTCAACTCAGACTCTTAAGATGCGTTCACCGCGACCGATTCCGCTGGCACCAGTTCGCACAGTCTCCAGAATGGCACCGCGCTCAATCGCCTCCAGAAACGCGTCGTTTTTGGATTGATCGCCGGTCAGCTCAATGGTGTAGCTCTTCTCGGTCACGTCGATGATGCGGCCCCGAAAGATATCGGCCATGCGCTTCATCTCTTCGCGCTCTTTGCCGACGGCGCGCACCTTGACCATCATCAACTCACGCTCGGTGTACGCGCCTTCGGTCAGGTCAACCACTTTGACGACCTCGATCAGGCGGTTCAGGTGCTTGGTGATCTGCTCGATTACGTCGTCTGAGCCGGAGGTTTGAATCGTCATGCGCGACAGCGTGGCATCTTCAGTCGGTGCGACGGTGAGCGATTCAATGTTGTAACCACGGGCCGAGAACAGGCCCACCACGCGGGAAAGAGCGCCAGACTCGTTTTCCAGCAAAACTGCAATGATGTGTTTCATAAGCGCAAGACTCCTCTTTTCGCTGCCCTCCCCTGTTGGCGGTAACCGCCAGGCTCGGCAAACAATAGATTCATCAGAAGTTGAATTTAAAAAATTAGTTTACTATTAAAATAGTAGCTTACTGTGCAATATATACGGGAGCTATAGCCGTATTTTATTGACAATTTGAGCGTTTTTTGTGAAATTGAGCTAAAAATTAACCCGCAGGTTAACTTTTAGCTGATTTTCACCAAACTTCACAAATCCTCGCTCCCCAGCAGCATCTCGGTGATGCCCATGCCCGCTTTCACCATCGGGTAGACGTTCTCAGTCGGATCGGTGCGGAAATCCATGAAGACGGTTCGATCTTTGAGCTTGCGAGCCTCGCGCAAGGCGCCTTCGACATCGCCCGGTTTTTCGATCAGCATGCCAACGTGGCCATAGGCCTCGGCCAGCTTCACGAAATTCGGCAGCGCGTCCATGTAGCTGTGGCTGTAGCGGCCTTCGTAATCAATTTCTTGCCACTGGCGCACCATGCCCAGGTAGCGGTTGTTGAGCGCGACGATTTTGATCGGCGTGTTGTATTGGAGGCAGGTTGACAACTCCTGAATGCACATCTGCACCGAGCCTTCGCCCGTGATGCAAAACACCTCAGCCTCGGGCTTGGCCAGCTTGATGCCCATCGCGTAAGGAATGCCCACACCCATGGTGCCCAGACCACCCGAGTTAATCCAGCGGCGTGGCTCGTCAAACTTGTAATACTGCGCCGCCCACATTTGGTGCTGACCGACATCGGAGGTGATGTAGGTTTCGACATCCTTGGTCATGTTCCAAAGCGTCTCCACTACATATTGCGGCTTGATCACGTCGCCCTTGCCCATGCTGTATTTGAGGCAATCGCCCTTGCGCCAGCCGTTGATGGTGTCCCACCAAGCGGCCAGGGCATTCGGGTCGGGTTTGACGTTGCTTTCCTTGATCATTGCGATCATCTCCAGCAAAACGTCTTTGACATCGCCGACGATGGGGATGTCCACCTTCACGCGCTTGGAGATACTGCTGGGGTCGATGTCGATGTGGATGATCTTGCGCTCGTTTTGCGCGAAATGCTTGGGGTTGCCAATCACCCGGTCGTCAAAACGCGCGCCGATGGCCAGCAGCACGTCGCAGTTTTGCATCGTGTTGTTGGCCTCCACCGTGCCGTGCATGCCCAGCATGCCCAAAAATTTGGGGTCGCTGGCCGGGTACGCACCCAGGCCCATCAGCGTGTTGGTGCAGGGGTAGCCCAACATGTTGACCAAGGTGCGCAACTCGTTGCTGGCATTGCTCAGCAGCACGCCGCCGCCGGTATAGATGTAAGGCCGCTTGGCCGCCAGCAGCAACTGCAGCGCCTTGCGGATTTGCCCGCCGTGGCCTTTTTTGACCGGGTTGTACGAGCGCATTTCTACCGAGGACGGGTAGCCGTGGTACGGTGTCTTCTTGAACGACACGTCTTTCGGTATATCGACAACCACCGGGCCGGGGCGACCGCTGCGGGCAATGTGAAAGGCTTTTTTCATGACCTCGGCCATATCTTTCACATCTTTGACCAGAAAGTTGTGCTTCACGATGGGGCGGGTGATGCCGACCGTGTCGCATTCCTGAAACGCATCCAGGCCGATGGCGTGGGTCGGCACCTGGCCGGTGATGATCACCATCGGAATGCTGTCCATGTACGCGGTGGCGATGCCGGTGACGGCGTTCGTCACGCCGGGGCCGGAGGTGACCAGGACCACGCCCACGTCACCCGTCGCGCGCGCGTAGCCGTCTGCCGCATGTACGGCCGCCTGTTCGTGGCGCACGAGGATGTGCTGAATGCTGTCTTGTTTGTAGAACGCGTCATAAATGTGCAACACCGCACCACCGGGGTAACCCCAAATGTATTTGACGTTCTCAGCCTGCAAGGCTTTGATGAGGATTTCGGCGCCCCGAAGTTCGTGTACGCCAAGTGTGGTGGATTTTGCCGCTGCAGCAGTGATGTCAGCAGCCTGAGCGATTTCAGCTTTTGATATTTCCATGATGAACCTTTGTGAATTTCTCTGACGAAAAACCTTGGGTGCTTCTTCGCGAACCCTTGTGGGGCTGTGTCGAAACTTTGGGCCAAAAACATGGGCGCAATTAGTTTTGCGCCGGAACTTGACCCGTTTGCCTTTTGATTTGCAACATGCATTATCGCACTGACCCGCCCAAAATCGGCATCCGTTGATCGTGGCCGGCCAATTCCCTACAGATCAAGTGCCATAATTCTTTACACAGCGCGCTCCTGTGCATCCTTGGAATCACCCGGCGCGACATAACGAGACACCCACGAGACACGCTCGAGACACATTTAACGCGCCTCATTGGCACCTCGCACTTGGCCACCGAACTCGAACTCTCCGATTTTTTGAAAAGCGTTGAAAGACGCGCCTTCAAACGCTCGATATACCACGTGCGCAACGAAGAATCGGCGCTGGACATCGTGCAAGACAGCATGATGAAGCTGGCCGAGCATTACGGCGACAAACCCCCGGCTGAACTGCCGATGCTGTTCCAGCGCATCCTCTCCAACTGCACGCTGGACTGGTTTCGCCGCCAAAAGACGCGCGGGGCGCTGTTTTCCAACATGAGCGACTTTGAATCCGCAGGAGATGACGGGGATTTCGATTTGTTGGAAACTTTGAACCTGCAGGGCAGCTCAGAGCAAACGGAAAGTGCGGAAACCTCGACCACGCGGGCGCAAATCTTGCGTGAGATAGAAATTGAGGTGCAGGAATTGCCAGCGCGTCAACGAGAAGCGTTTCTCATGCGTTACTGGGAGGAGTTGGACGTGGCAGAAACCGCTGCGGCCATGGGCTGTAGCGAAGGCAGTGTGAAAACACACTGCTCCAGAGCAGTTCAAGCCCTCAGCAAAGCATTGAGAGCCAAGGGAATAAGACCATGAACACACAACATCAACTCCGTCAAGAATTACGCCAAGATTACCAGCACGCATTGGCCCATGACCGCTTCGGCATGTCAGTCGCCGCCCGGCTGTCAGATGCGTCTGACGCACTGCCCAACGACATCACCGAGCGCCTGCGCGTGGCCCGGGCTCAAGCGGTGTCCAAGCGCAGGATCGTTGCTGCGCCGCGCTTGGCCTCAGTGGTACACGCCAATGGTTCCAGCGCAACACTCAGCGACGGTGAAGATGAATTCAGCCTGTGGAGCCGCATCGCCTCGGCCCTGCCTCTGATTGCCCTGCTGGTCGGCTTGGTCAGCATCAACATGCTCCAGAATGATCGGCGTGCCAACGAACTTGCCGAAATCGACTCGGCCCTGCTGATCGATGATTTGCCACCGGCCGCTTACACCGACCCCGGCTTTGTGCAATACCTCAAAGCCCAACGGGATTTACAGCAGTAGACGCTGGCGGTTCGTTGAAATGATTTCGTCGGCCTTGAGACAGTCAAACTCGCCACCAGCGGCGCTATGGTCACTCACGTTGGCATGCACACTGGCTATGGGTTGCGTGACTTCTGCGTACGGCCAAACTAGCTCCACTGCGCCCATTACATCTCCCATCACACCAGCCACCACGCCACCCGCTGCAAAAACTGCCTCTTCAGGCAAACCCACTGCCAAGGCTGCACCCGCGCCCACTGCTGCAAGCGCCGAGGCCTCACCCATGTGGAAAGTACTGACACCGCAGCAGCAAACATCGCTGAAACCGCTGGCGGCCAACTGGTCTACGATTGAAGAAGCGCAAAAGCGCAAATGGATTGCACTGTCCAACAACTACGCGACTTTGCCGGCCCCAGAGCAGCAAAAAATGCACAGTCGCATGGCCGAATGGGCCTCCTTGAGCCAGCAGCAACGTACGCAGGCCCGTCTGAACTTTGCCGAGTCGAACAAGCTGGCTCCCAAAGAAAAAGCTGAAAAAGCCGCGTCAAAGGCCGCCAATTGGGAAGCCTACCAGGCGCTCAGCCCTGAGGACAAGCAGAAACTCGCCGCCAAAGCGGCCCCCAAACCCGCTGGTGCCGCGATGGCGATAAAACCGTCCACGCCTGAGAAGCTCGCCACTGTGCCCTCGACACGGCTAAGCCCCAAGCCTAACGAGCAAGCCAAGAAGCTCTCAGCCTTTGATGGCAATGCACTGCAACCTAAAGCAGCAGGTGTACCGGATGTGCCCGTTGCGCCCGACTCGGTGAACCCGAAAAATTGACTTCGCCTGAATCGCTGAAGGCACCTGGCCTGTGGCGACGTATGGCCTGCTGGCTTTACGAAGGCATGCTGATGTTTGGCGTGGTCTTTCTGGCCGGCTACCTGTTCGGCACCTTGAGCCAGACCCGCAACGCGCTGGACAACCGCAACGCGCTGCAAGCCTTCCTGTTCGTCATCTTCGGCATCTACTTCGTGTGGTTCTGGGCCAAAGGACAAACGCTGGCGATGAAAACCTGGAACATCCG
>JANOTE010000289.1:0-5353 GCA_031416195.1 Rhodoferax sp. | reverse complement strand
AAGCGCCGCAGCGCCGATATGTCGTATCCTCATGATTGAAATCCTTTGCACTGTTTATCGCCGCAACCGCCTGACCGCCACCTGACCTGGGCCATGTGCTTACTACGTAGAAGAGCCCCTCCACATCCTCCTTGCCATCATGCGAATCCTGCTGGTTGAGGACGATGCTGTGCTGCGCGGCGTGATGCACGCCAGCCTGGCGGACGGCGGGCACCGCGTGGACGAAGCCACCACGCTGGCTGACGCCCGCGCGCTGTGGCAGGTGCAGCCGTACGACGCGGTGCTGCTGGACCTGAACCTGCCCGATGGCTCGGGGCTGATGGCACTGCGCGAAGCGCGCCGCAGGGGCGACCACACGCCCGTGATGGTGCTCAGCGCGCGAGCGCGCACCGACGAGCGAATCGCCGGGCTGGACGCGGGTGCCGATGACTACTTGAGCAAGCCCTTCGACTTGGGCGAGGTCGAAGCGCGTCTGAGGGCCCTCGTGCGGCGCACCCAGGGCACGCAGGACCAGGTGGCGCTGGGCGCACTGGCCCTGGACCGGCGTGCCCGGCGCTTCACGCTGCACGGCCAGCCGCTGGAATTGCCAGCGCGCGAGTTTGAAGTGCTGTGGGAGCTGATGACGCCGCCAGCCCGGGTCGTCAGCAAACGCGAGCTGTCGGACAAGCTCTCCACATTTGACGACGCGCTGGGCGACAACGCGCTTGAAGCATTCATCTCGCGCCTGCGCAAAAAGCTGACGGATGCCCCTGGCAGTGGCGTCAGCATCCGCACCCTGCGTGGGCTCGGCTACGCGCTGGAGGCCACGTCGAAGGGCGACACTTGAGCACCCCCGCGCCACTGCCAACGCCTGAACCTGCGACCACGCCCGCGCGGCTGCCGTCCCTGCGCACCCGCCTGGCGCGCCACGTGCTGCTGCCGCTCGCGCTGGTATGGCTGGTGGGCACTGCCATCACCACCAGCGTGGCCCATTACTACGCGCAGCAGGCGTTTGACCGCGCGCTGCTGGACGACGCCTACGCACTGGCGGCCAATGTGCAGACCGGCCCGCAAGGCGTGCAGCTCAAGCTGACGGAAAGCGAGCTCAAGGCTCTGCTGTTTGACCAGCGTGAGTCGGTGTTTTTTGCCGTGCGCCGCTTTGATGGCAGCCTGGTCAGCGGCCATGCGTGGCTGCGAGCGCCAGCGCCAGCCGCAGCGTCTGGGGCCACCCAAGCGCCAGACCAGACCACCACCCCAATCGAAAAGAAATTCGACTTCAGCGACACTAGCCACCAAGGCGATCCGCTTCGTGTAGTGAGTGTTTACCGCCCTGCCGCGGCTGACGGCCTGGCTTTTCAAGTGGTGATGGCGCAAACCACCCACAGCCGCACGGAGTTGCTGCAACGCGTGCTGCTGTTCTCGTTGGTGCCGCAAGCGGTCTTGCTGCTGCTGTTGGCCTGGTGGCTGCGCCGCGCCATTGGCACCGACCTGCATCCCCTGGCGTCATTGCAACGCGCACTGGACCAGCGTGATACCCATGACCTGGCACCCGTGGCAGTGCAGGCCTCCACGCGCGACTTGCAGCAATTGGGCGGTGCCATCAATTCGCTGATGGCGCGGGTGGAGGCGGGCGTGCAGGCACAGCGCGAATTTGTCGGTAATGTGGCACATGAGCTGCGCACACCGCTGGCAGGCATCCGTGCGCTGGCCGAGTATGGGCTGGCCCAGTCCAATCCGCAGGTCTGGCAGCAACAGCTCAAGGCCGTGTCTGCCAGCGAGGCCCGCGCCAGCCACATGGTGGCGCAGTTGCTGGCACTGGCGCTGGCCGACGAGACCCGCGACAGCCTGCGCCTGGTACCGGTCGCGCTGGACGCCCTGGTGCGCCGCGTGGTGCTGCAAGCCATGCCGCGCGCCGACGCGCTGGGTGTGGACCTTGGTGCACGCAGCATCGACAAGCCCATCAGCGTGTGCGGTGACGTGGGCCTGATAGAAGGCGTGCTCAACAACTTGCTGGACAACGCCCTGCGATACGGCAAGCCCACCGCAGGCACAGCGCCCGCCATCACCGTCGAGCTGCACCAGTCTGCAGGTGCCGTGTCACTGCGCGTGACCGACAACGGCCCCGGCATTGCGCCAGGGCTACGCCAGGACATGATGCGGCGCTGGCAACGGGCAAGCACCAGTATGGGCGCGGGCACGGCCACGGGCATCGAAGCCGGGCAAGGCATCGGCCTGGGCCTGGCCATTGTGGCGCGCTATGCCGCCTTGCTGGGGGCCCGCTTCGAGCTGATCAATGATTACAGTGAATCAACTATGCAGGCTCATGCGGGGAACGGCCTGTGCGCCGCACTTGTCTGGCCCATTGAGCGTCTTGCGCCTGTTACGGGTTTGCAGCCGCCGACCTCACACGGACCTCATTCGCAAGCCTAGCAGCCTGTCGGACTTATGGAACGTCGGCTGCAAATCGACCGCTGAGATCCATTTTTCACCATCTTTTTGACCCACAGCGGGACTATGGATCTGCAAATCTGGCAAAAACTGTCCTCCCTGGGGCAGATTTTCGCTTTCGACGCCCTAAGTCCGACAGGCTGCTAAAGGCAGGCCACATCCACCACCGCATTTGCATTGGCAGCCATGGTGACGGTGGTGTTTATCAATGTGCAGGTTTGCCCCATCGGCCGTGTCGATACGGCGAGTGCAAACGCCACACCAGCCACCAGCGAGCCGGGAAACCCATAAGCCCCATTGACAGACACAGGAAGCAGCGCCGCGCCGTTGTCGCTCAAGGTCACAGTGGTGCCTGCAGCCAACCCGGAAACCGTGCCGCGGATGGTGAAACCCGAGACGCAGGACACAGCAATCCCGTGCCTAAAACCGTGTCCCGACACTCACCCGCACCACAGTGTCCGCAGTAAAGTTGGTGTTAGGGTCGTAGGCCAGGCGCACAAAGTAGCGCGGCCAGTCGTAGGTGACGGTGACGCCCAGTTTGCCGATGCCCTCGCCATTCACCAGCCCCTGCTTGTAAAGTAGGTCAGCGGTCAGACGGTCCTGGCCGTTGATGGGCGTACGGTAAACGGCGTGGAAATGCTGCTGGTCGGGGTTCTCGCGGTTGTCTCGGGTCAAACTCATCGAGTAGCTTGCGCCCCCCGATACCCGGTAGCCCGCGCCCAGCGACCATGCGTCGTTGGGGTCGAAGTTCAAGTTGTAGTAGGGCCGCAGGTTGGTGCGACCCAGGCCCGCGCCCACAAACCAGGTCTTGCCGGTTTCAACACTGAGGCTGCCGCCCACAAAGCCGCCCGAGGCGACTTGAATCGACGGCAAGACGCGCACCGTGTCGCCAAAAGAGCGCTCCCACCCGCCGCGAAACTGGTGCGCCTCAAGACCGCTGGCATTGAAGTAACCCAGCCATTGCGTGCCCCAGTCTGACGAGTGGCGCAGGTTGATGTCTGCGCCATTGCCGCTTTCGCTGAACTGGTGGCCCGTGACCGTCAATTTGAAAGTCGGGTCTTCGGCTGCACTTTGGGCATGGGCCAGACCTGAGCCCGCCACATTGAGCAGGGCTGCCAGGCACAAAGTCGATAATGGCCAAACAAAAACAGGTTTTTTCACAACCACGATTGTGGCACGCCACACTGCGCCTCATGCCGCACCTCATTCCACACGGGTGCGAGAATGCCGCACAGCACATAGCATTGCGGTGCTTCAGATTTTTCAACCCTTGCCCCGTGCAGCAAACCCACAAGGAAAACACCATGAAACTCTATTACTCCCCCGGCGCCTGCTCACTCTCGCCGCACATCGCCCTCGAAGAGGCCGGCTTGAAGTACGAAGCCATCGCCGCCCCCACCAAAACCCACAAGCTGGCGGATGGCACCGACTACTACACCATCAACCCCTTGGGCTATGTGCCCCTGTTGGTGTTGGACGATGGCCGCCAGTTGCGCGAAGGCCCGGCCATCGTGCAATACATTGCCGACCAGGTGCCCGCCAAAAACCTGGCACCCGCCAACGGCACGTTTGAGCGCGCCAAGCTGCAGGAAATGCTTAACTTCATCGGCACCGAACTGCACAAGGGCTTCAGCCCGCTGTTCAACCCCGCGACGCCAGCCGATTTCAAAACCGTCGTCATCGCCAAGCTGCAAGAGCGTCTGAAGTTCATGGACGGCGAGCTGGCAGGCAAGCAGTATGTAATGGGCGACACCTATAGCGTGGCCGATGGCTACTTTTTCACAGTGACCAATTGGGGCCAGTACGTGGGCATTGACGTGTCCGTCTATCCCAACATCGTCGCCGTGCGTGCGCGCATCGCGGCCCGCCCTGCCACCGTAGCGGCCATGACGGCTGAAGGCTTGATCAAGGCATGAAGTCGCTGTTCAGCCCCCTCAAAGTCGGTGCCATGCAGTTGGCCAACCGAATAGTCATGGCCCCACTCACGCGCAACCGCGCACCTGGCGCGGTGCCCAACGCGCTCATGGTCACCTATTACGCGCAGCGCGCCGACCCGCAAAACGGGGCGGGGTTGATCGTCACCGAGGCCACTGCCATCACGCATCAAGGCCAGGGCTACGCCGATGTACCCGGCATCTGGAGCGCGGAGCAGGTCGCAGGCTGGCGCAAAGTGACGGATGCGGTTCACGCCGCAGGCGGCAAGATCGTCGTGCAGCTTTGGCACGTAGGCCGTGTCTCGCACGTTGACTTGCAGCCCGGCGGCGGCGCACCGGTGGCCCCTTCCGCCATCACCGCCAAAACCAAAACCGTGTTGATCACAGACGGCGTGGCCAACTTTGAAGCCACCTCACCCCCGCGCGCGCTACGCCTGGACGAGCTGCCCGGCATCGTCAACGACTACCGCCACGCCGCTGCCAATGCAATCGCAGCAGGCTTTGACGGCGTTGAAGTCCATGCCGCCAATGGCTATTTGATCGACCAGTTCCTGCGCAGCGGCTCCAACCATCGCTCCGATGCGTATGGCGGCTCCATCGAGAACCGCGCGCGTCTGCTGGTCGAAGTGATGAGCGCCATCGCCCAGGAGATCGGTGCCGACCGTACCGGCATCCGCCTCTCCCCCGTCACCCCGTCGAACGACGCGCAAGATGCCAACCCCCAGCCGTTGTTCAACCACGTCGCCCGTACATTGGGACCGTTGGGCTTGGCTTATGTCCATATCATCGAAGGCGCCACCGGCGGCGCGCGGGATCACACGCAAGGCGAGACCCCGTTTGATTACGCCGCATTCCACACCGCCTATAAAAACGCAGGCGGCAACGGCGCGTGGATGGTCAACAACTCGCTGGACAAAACCCTCGCCGAGAAATCGCTTCGAGACGGCGCAGACCTCGTCGCCTTCGGCAAACTCTTCATCGCCAACCCCGAC
>JANOTE010000288.1:0-9403 GCA_031416195.1 Rhodoferax sp. | reverse complement strand
GGCTTGAGCCCACGCGCGGGCATTGCGGTGGTGCGCGCGGCTAAGGCGCAAGCATTGCTGTCAGGGCGCGACTACGTGGCACCGGACGACGTGCAGGCAATCTTGCCGCAGACGATTTCTCACCGTCTTATTCCTGTAGGTGACGCGGGCCGAGGCTCGATGGAGCAGGTGCGCGCGATGGTTGAGGCGGTGCCGCTGGCCTGATCACGCGATGTCATCCTTAGCAATGCCCTGGCTGCATCCGCTACGCTTTGTACGCGCCCGCTTCCAGCGCTGGTGGCAAGCGCGCCTGCCGCTCAAAGACAGCATCACCCTGACTCAACGCAACGTTTATATTCTGCCCACGCGGCCCGGTTTTACGCTGGCGGCAACCTTGATGGTGCTGTTGGTGGGCTCGATCAATTACCAGCTGAACCTGGGCTACTTGCTCACCTTTTTGCTAGCCGGCAGCGCGCTGGTGGGCATGCATGTCTGCCACCGTACCTTGCGCGGTTTGACGATGAACCTGAACCCGCCGGATGCACAATTTGCAGGCGCAAGCGCGGTGATTGGCATCAACCTGATCAATGAGCGCAATCGTGTCCGCTACGGCATTGGCTTGGGTGTCTTGGCTTCGCAAGATGCCACGTACAAAGACCGCCATTGGGTCTGGACTGACGTGCCTGCCAGCGGCAGTGCCACAGTTCATGTGGCCTTCAAACCCGAGCGCCGGGGCCTTCAGCGGGTGCCCACGTTGACGGCAGAAACCCGTTTCCCGTTGGGGACGTTTCGCGTGTGGACGGTGTGGCGGCCCGCCGCGCAAGTGCTGGTGTACCCCGCACCGGAGGCGCATCCGCCGCCGCTACCTGCGGGCGAGCCTCGTGCAGGCAATGCGGGCTCGGCGCGGTTTCAATCCTCAGGAGAGTATGACGGCGTGCGGGCCTACCGCCGGGGCGACCCACTCAAGCTGGTGGTCTGGAAAAAGGCTGCCAAAGCGGACGAGCTGGTCAGCCGCGATGCACAGCAGACACAGCGCTTCGAACTGTGGCTGGATTTTGCACATGCCGGTGGCGCGGGCAACGTAGAGTTCAGGCTGTCACGCCTGTGCGCCTGGATGCTGGAGGCGCACGAGCGCGGCTTGGATTACGGATTGAGACTGCCCGCGCTGGAGATCAAGCCTGCATGCAATGAGCGGCACAAAAAACGCTGCCTGGAGGCACTGGCCCTGTGCTGAAAAATACGTTATGGGGCAAGCTCTCCAACCTGCCACGTGATAGCCGCGACACGCTGTTTCTGCTGCTTGTTATTGCCTGGGTGATTCTGCCGCAGGTCGGCAACTTGCCTGTATGGTGCAGCGCACTGGCTGGGGGCGTGTTGGCATGGCGCGGCTACTTGGCGTACTTCTCAAAACCGTTGCCGTCGCGCTGGTGGCTGCTGGCCTTGCTGGTCGTCACCGTGACTGCCACGGTATTCACGCACCGAACCCTGATGGGCCGTGATGCAGGTGTCACGCTGATTGTGCTTTTGCTGGCCCTGAAGACGCTGGAGCTGCGCGCCAAACGTGATGCCTTCGTGATTTTTTTCCTGAGCTTCTTCACGATGCTCACCAATTTCTTTTTCTCGCAATCCTTGCTGGTTGCCGCCGCCATGCTGATCGCGCTGCTGGGGCTTCTGACCGCGCTGGTCAACACCCACATGCCCGTGGGCAAACCGCCGCTGCTGCAGGCGGCGAAAACGGCGGGCTGGATGGCGCTGCTCGGTGCGCCGGTGATGGCGGTGCTGTTTGTGCTGTTTCCGCGCATGGCCCCGCTGTGGGGGGTGCCGGGGGATGCGATGAGCGGGCGCAGTGGCTTGTCTGCGACGATGCAGGTGGGCAACATCGCCAAACTGGCACTGGACGAAACGATTGCCCTGCGGGTGCGCTTCAAGGGCACGGTGCCCCGGCAGTCAGACCTGTATTTTCGTGGCCCGGTGCTGACCACCTTTGATGGCCGTGAGTGGCGCGCATTGCGCTCGGGTTTTTCGGCCGGCATGCAGACCCCTGCCAACCTGCAAGTCTCAGGCACTGGGATTGCCTATGAAGTGACGATGGAGCCCAACAACCACCCCTGGCTGATGGTGCTGGATGCCGCACAGGTCAAGCCACAAGTCGCGGGCCATGAAGTCAGAATGACCCCTGATTTGCAGTGGATTTCCGAGCGCCCGTTCACCGACCTCACCCGCTATAGCGCGACCAGCCACCCGGCCTTCACGCACGGCCCGCTGCGCTCGCAAACCAGTTTGCAAGACTACGTGGCCCTGCCGCCAGGGTTCAACCCGCGCACGCTGCAACTGGCGGCTGACCTGCGCCGCGAGCCGCGCCTGCAAACTGCGGGTGGTGCCGAGCTGGTGAATGCGGTGATGGATCGGCTGCGCACAGGCGGCTACGCCTACACACTGGAACCCGGTGTGTATGGTCAGAATAGCGCAGACGAATTCTGGTTTGACCGCAAGGAGGGTTTTTGCGAACATATTGCTTCGAGCTTCGTCATCCTGATGCGCGCGCTGGATGTGCCTGCGCGCATCGTCACCGGTTACCAGGGCGGCGAGATCAATTCTGTCGACGGGTTTTGGACGATCCGCCAAAGCGACGCGCATGCGTGGACCGAGGTATGGATGGCCGGGAGCGGCTGGGTGCGCGTCGACCCAACCTCCGCAGTCGCCCCTGGGCGCACCGGCAGCTTTGCACGGCTATCAGCACCCCAGGGCGCTTTCGCGGGCGCATTTACCGGCGCTTTCGCGGCTGTCAACCCCAACCTGCTCGCCAACATGCGTGCCGCCTGGGAGGCCGTGAACAATGGCTGGAACCAATGGGTGCTCAATTACACGCAAACCAAGCAGCTCAACCTGCTCAAAAATATTGGGTTTGAGAGCCCCAGTTGGGAAGACTTGGGCTACCTGCTGATCGGCATCGTCGTGGTGGTGAGTCTTTTCGGCGCGGCGTGGACGCTGTGGGAGAAGACTCGACACGACCCGTGGCTTCGTCTGCTGGAAGATGCGCAACGGCGGTTGGCACGCAGTGGCCTGCAAGTCGCGCCGAACAGCCCGCCACGCCGCCTGGCGCAGCAATTGACCGCGCAGCGCGGCCAGCTTGCCGCATTGAGCGAAAATAGGGTTCAACCGATTCATGACTGGCTGATGCGTCTGGAAGCGGTGCGCTATGCACCCCTCCAAGCACCCACCTCTACCGCCAGCCCCTTCAACCTGAAAACACTTCAGCGGGAGTTCAAGCAATTGGCATGGCCCCGATGAGGTGGATCAACCCATCCATCCTGTGAAAATTACACGTTTAACATCCCATCGATCGCTGCTGCGGCCAGTCGCTATTTTTTTAGCAGCAACGCTTTTATCCCCCGCCGCAAACGCACAGAGCGGTGCCAAGCCACCGATGCAAGGCCAGGCCTACAGCACGCGTGAAGAGGCGATGCGGTTGGCCGACGACATCGCTGCACGGCGCGACTTGAACCCCGATTGGGTGCGCGAGACCATTGGCCAGGCGCGCAAGATGCCGCAGGCGATCAGGTTCATAACTCCCGCACCGAGTGGCACCGCAAAAAACTGGCGCGTTTATAGAACCCGCTACATCGACACGTACCGCATTCAGCAAGGCGTGAAGTTCTGGCGAGCCAACCGTGAGCTGCTTGCGCGGGCGGAAATTGAATACGGTGTGCCCGCCGAAATCATCGTCGGCATTATCGGTGTGGAGACCGTTTATGGCGAGCAAACGGGCACGTTTCGGGTCATCGATGCATTGGCCACGCTGACCTTCGACTTCCCCGACGCACACCCCCGCGCCCGCGAGCGGCGTGAGTTCTTTCAAGGTGAGTTGGAGCAGTATTTAAGCCTGACCCACCGCACCGACATAGACCCCATGAGCCTGCGCGGTAGTTTTGCCGGGGCCATGGGCGTGCCGCAGTTCATGCCGTCAAGCTGGGTGAAGTACGCGATTGATTTTGATGGTGATGGCAAGGTGGATCTGTTCAACAGCACCGCCGATGTGATTGGCTCCGTCGCCAATTACTTCAAGGCCTTCAACTGGCAACCCGGCATGCCAACGCACTACCCGGTGACGTTTGACAAGTCCAAACTGGATCTGGACACCTTGATGGCCCCCGACATCCTGCCCACCTTCAGCGTTGCCAGCTTCACTGCCAAAGGCGCGGTGCTGGAGGGTGACGCACTGAAGCACGCTGGCCCGCTGGCGCTAATCGAGTTGCAAAACGCGGGGGCCGAATCCACCTACGTCGCAGGCACCGAAAACTTCTACGCCATCACCCGTTACAACTGGAGCAGCTACTACGCGATGGCGGTGATTGAGCTGGGGCGGGAGATCGCGGTGGCGATGAAAAAATGAGCAGGTCGGGTCAGTTTAACTTGGCGCAAATCCGGTGGACGCTACGGACATACGCCAGCCAGGCTTGCAATTTACGTGAAAGAAGTCTGCCAAGCCATCAAGGCGACAAAGCCGTCGATCGAACTGCGCCCGCCCGCAGCTTGCGCACCCGCGCCAGCAAATACACCACGATGCTGATGTTGAGCAAATTGAACGCAATGCCGTTGACGAAAGCCGCTTTATAGGAGCCCGTCCAGTCGAAGATCGCACCGGACATCCAGCCGCCCAGCGCCATGCCGAACAGCGTGGCCATCAGCACGGTGCCGACCCGGCTGCCTGCATCTTTGGGGGTGAAATACTCCCGCACGATCAGTGCGTAGCTGGGCACAATGCCGCCCTGGAACAGGCCAAACAGGCCCGACACCACGTACAGCGGCACCAGCCCGTCAAACGGCAAAAATAGCAAGAGCGCGACGCCTTGCAGAATGGAACCCAACAGCAGCGTGCGCAGGCCGCCAATGTGGTCTGAAATCCAGCCGGACAGCAGACGACTGGCAACGCCCATGCCGAGCATCAGCGACAGCATCTCGGCCCCGCGCGCCGCGCCAAAACCTAAGTCGCCGCAGTACGCAACGATATGCACCTGCGGCATCGACATCGCCACGCAGCACGACACGCCGGCCACGCACAGCAGGGCTTGCAACACTGCAGGCGATAAGCCCAAGGGCCTGTCAGACACCATTGACGACGCGCTGACTTTGGCGGGGGCAGTGCTTTGCGCCGGGGGACGGCGGCGTAACACCAAAGCCAACGGCAACATGGCACAGACGCAAAAAATACCGATGCCGATATAGGTCTGGCGCCAGCCCACGCTCTGTACAAAATGCTGCACGATGGGTGGCCACACGGCACCGGCCACGTAGTTGCCGCTCATGCAAATCGCAAGGGCCATACCGCGTTTGCGGGTGAACCACATCGATGTGTCCGCCACCAACGGGGAGAAGGTTGCCGAGGTGCCCAAAAGACCGATCACCAGGCCTTGCAGCAGACAAAACATCAGCAGGTGCGTGGCGTAACCTGCCGCTACAAAACCGACACCTAAACCCATCGTGCCGATCATCACCGGCACCATCACGCCAAAGCGATCTGACAGCTTGCCCATCAGAATCCCGCCCAGGCCAAAGCCGACCATCGTCGCGGTGTAGGGCAGCGATGCGTCCCCGCGCGCCACGGAAAACTCCCGCTGAATTTGCGGCAGCACCACGGTGATGGAGTACATGCCCACGCCGCCAATCGTCATCAGCACCAGCGACACCAGCAGGCGCAGCCACGCGTAGGCGGACTCGGTCTCGCCCACTGAGGCTTGAACTTGCGTCAAGGTTGCAGCACCACACGGCCCACGATACGGCCGTTTGCCAAATCATCCAGCGACTGGTTCACCGCGCTGATGGGGCGAAGCTCTATTGGAATGGTAGGTAGCGTGACGGTTTGGGCCAGCGCCACCAACTCGCGCAGGAGCGGCAGGCTGCCCACCATCGAGCCACTGACGTTGAGCGACTTGAAAATGAACGTCGGCAGAGCCAGCTTGAACTCGCCGCCAAACAAGCCAACGATGACGACTTGGCCGGCGCGGCGCACGATGTTGACGGCGAGTGAAGAAGTGGATTCCGCGCCGACAAAATCAATCACCCCCGCCACGTTGCCGCCGCAGGCTGCTGCAATTTCTTTCACCACACCTTTGACATTGGGGTCGAACGCCAGGCTGGCTCCATGCTTCAGCGCAGCTTCGCGTTTGGCAGGGTCAGGGTCAATGGCGACGATGCGGCTTTTGGACGTGGCTGACAACAACGCCACTGCCGTCATGCCCACACCACCGCAGCCGACCACGGCCACCCAGTCGTCCGCAGTGGTCGCAGGCAGTTTTCGAATGGCACCCCATGCGGTGATACCCGCGCAGGCAAAGGTGGCGGCGCGTGCGGGATCCAGCGTGCCAAACGGCACCAGATAACGCTCATGGCGCATACGGATCAGGTCGCTGAATCCGCCAGGCAGCTTGAGCCCCAAATTCATGTTGGCCTTGACACATAGCTGCTCGTCACCTTTCTCGCAAACCGCACATTCGCCGCAGCCCAGCCACGGGTAGACGATGACGTGCTGGCCTAGGGCCACGCCTCTCACCTCAGGGCCCATCTCGACAATCTCGCCCACGATTTCATGACCCATCGTTACCGGCAGTTTGTTGCCGGCGGCTTCCAGCGAGGACAGCCTGCCACCCCCCATCTCAAACCCGCCCGTCTGGAAGTGCAGGTCTGAATGGCAGATGCCGCAGTGCGTGACGCGTACCGTGACCTCGTGGCCACTGATGGGGGCAAGCTCCTCCTCAATCGCCTCCAGCGCGCCACCCCAAGTTTTGAAGGCCCAGCGATGGGCGCATTGGTATTTCATGGCAGTGACGATCAAGCCTTGGCAGTCGCAGCCTTGCGATCCGCTGCGACTTTTTGTGCGGCAGGGCGCTCGCCGACTGTCTTAAGGTAGATTTTGTAGTCCACGCCCGCTGCCAGCAGCAAGTCCTCACCGTAAACAATCTTGGTCGCCATGCCCACCAAAGGCAAGCTCACGTAGGCCGAGCAATCCGCCTGCGTGAAGGTGCTTCCTGCAACAAATGGCGCAAACTTGGCCAGTTGTTTGAAGGCTGCAATATTACGTTCCAACTGCGTGCGGATGCGGGCTTTGGCGCTTTCGCTCACCGCAGCGCCGCCGAAGAAGGCCTGGCCGTAAAGCTCGCGCGCGGTGATCTCCAAATGCCAGTCGATGAAGGTGGCAAGCTCGCGCACCTTGGCTTTGGCATAGGCATCAGCAGGCATCAGGCTGACTTGCGGATAGGCATCTTCCAGATAGTCCATGATGACTTGGCTTTCGCTGATGCCGCCCTTTTCAGTGCGGATGAACGGAATCTTGGCCAGCGGCGAGTCGCTCAACACTGCTACATCGGTGCTCTTGGTCATGACTGTTTCTTCAGTAAACGGCACACCCTTTTCCAGCAGCGCCAGTTTGACCTTGTTGTAGTAGTTGGATACCGGGAAGCCGCAAAGAGTAAGCATGGTGAAAGTCTCCAGATAAGTTAAAAATGGGTACTTGCAGTTTAAGCGCGAGGCGCGGTGGCAATTGGCACACGCGCGACAAATAGTCAGAATTTATAGCCATGCTCCAGCTAATGATAAGGCGACTTGCGCCATAGTAGAGGGTTTAACAAAACGGTCTCATGAACACACTGGCAACCCAATGCAAAGCTTTTTAGATCCCGCGATACTTTTCTTTGTGTTTGGCATGGTCGCTGGGCTGCTGAGATCCAACCTGGAAATCCCTGCGCCGATCTCGAGGTTTCTATCGCTGTACCTGCTGATGGCATTGGGGCTCAAAGGCGGTTTTGCGCTGGCCGACTCCGGGCTGACCAGTGAGGTCGCAGTCAGCTTAGGCGCAGCGCTGCTGCTTGCAACCGTGGTGCCGCTAATGGGTTACGCCCTGCTGCGCCGGTTTCTCAACGGCTATGATGCCGCTGCCATCGCTGCCACCTACGGCTCGGTAAGCGCAGTGACTTTCATCACGGCCGTGCAATACCTGGACACCCACGGCATCGAGTATGGTGGCCACATGGCGGCGGCGATGGCGCTAATGGAGTCACCCGCCATCATCCTCGCCGTGGTACTGGCCAACGTTGTGCGTCGGCACGAGGGCAGCGCAAGCACATCGCCGTCCATGGGCAAAATACTCCACGAATCAGTGACCGACGGCGCGCAGCTGCTGCTGCTGGGTGCGATGCTTATTGGCCTGCTGACTGGCGCAGCAGGCGAGGCAGTCATGAAGCCGTTTTCAGTCGATCTGTTCAAAGGCATGCTGGCCTTCTTTTTGCTGGACATGGGCCTGCTGGCGGCGCGCAATCTGGGCTCTCTTCGAGGCAAGTCCGCATGGCTGCTGGCCTACGCTGTACTTGGGCCGCTGGTGCATGCTGGCATGGCATTCGGCTTGGGCTGGGTATTGGGCCTGTCCAGCGGCAACGTTGCCTTGTTGATGGTGCTGGCCGCCAGCGCCTCCTATATCGCCGTTCCCGCCGTGATCCGCCATGCCATCCCAGAGGCCAACCCCTCGCTGTACTTCAGCATGTCGCTGGGGTTGACCTTTCCGTTCAATATCCTGATTGGCATTCCGCTGTACGTGAGCATCGCGCAAAAGCTGGGCACTTGAAGCGGCCGCTCCGCGAGATCCGATCAACGGCCATTCAAGGGGTAAGCCGGATCGGTATACCCCGGTGTGGACGGATGCCCCGGCCGCACCAGGCTGTCCACGAGGGCTTCATCCTCAGCGGTCACAACGTAATCCAGCGCAGGCGCGTAATCCTGCCACTGCTTCAAGGTACGCGGCCCGGCAATCACCGAGCTGACGCGCGGATTGGCCAGCACCCAGGCGGTGGCAAACTGGGCTAACGACACGCTTTTATCTGCCACATGCGCTTGCAGTTTTTGCGCGATCACCAAAGACTCTTCGCGAAACTCGGTGTCGCTGATGCGCTTGTCGCCCCGGCCCGCGCGGGTGTCTGCGCCAGGCGCTTGCCCCGGCGCGTACTTGCCGGACAGCACGCCGCGCGCGATGGGTGAATACGGCGTGATGCCAATGCCGAAGTGCGCGCACGCGGGCAGCACCTCCACCTCGGGCATGCGATTGAGCAGGTTGTAATACGGCTGACACACCACCGGCGCCGGAATATTCATCTGGTGCGAAAGATGCACCGCCTGTGCAATGCGCCACCCCCTGAAATTGCTCACGCCCCAATAGCGAATCTTGCCCGCTTGCAGCATCGCTTGAAGCGCGCGCAGTGGCTCTTCCAGGTTCATATCGTTGATGTCCAAGTGCATGTACAGGATATCAACGTAATCGGTCTGCAGGCGTTTGAGCGAAGCCTCGATCTCGCGCATCATCCAGGTGCGGGAGAACTGGCTTTCGTTGACCCGCTCTGACATCTTGCCGCCCAGCTTGGTGGCCAGCAACCAATCATGC
>JANOTE010000287.1:0-3243 GCA_031416195.1 Rhodoferax sp. | reverse complement strand
CACGAACGCGTCAACCGCATTGCTGGCCTGTTAACGCAGGATCACGCCTTGGTGCCGGGTAACCGCGTGCTGCTGCGCGGAGCCAACTCAATCGGATTGGCGCTGGCCTGGCTGGCGGTCGTCAAGGCCGGCCTGATCGCCGTGGCCACCATGCCCTTGCTACGCGCGAAGGAACTCGGTGACATCATCGACAAGGCCCAGCCTGCGCTGGCGATTATTGATGGGGCACTGCGCGATGAGTTGGACATCGCGCTTCGCGCCCACAACTCTGCAATTGCGACCTTGATCTACAACGCCCCGGGTGATCCGAATGACCTGGGTGCCTTGTGCGCAGGCAAGAGCGGGCAGTTTCAAGCCTGTGCAACGGCCGCGAAAGACATCGCGTTACTGGCCTTCACCTCCGGCACCACCGGCAAGCCCAAGGCGGCTGTCCACACTCACCGCGACGTGCTGGCCGCCTGCGAGGCGTGGCCACGCCATGTATTGAAGGCCGTGCCCGATGACATCGTCATGGGTTCACCGTCACTGGCCTTCACCTTTGGGTTGGGCGGATTGTTGATCTTTCCGATGTGGGCGGGTGCCTCGGTCAACTTTGCCGATGTGCCGTATGCGCCGCAAAACATGGCGCGGCTGATGCGCGATGTGGGAGCCACCATCTGCTACACGGCACCGACGTTCTACCGGCAAATGGCACCGCATATGAAGGAGATCATCGCTAGCGAAGGCCCGTCGCGCCTGCGAATTTGCGTAAGCGCTGGCGAGGGTCTGCCCGATGCCACGCGCATGCTGTGGCGCGAGGCCACGGGCATTGAGATGCTGGATGGTATCGGGGCGACAGAGATGTTTCATATCTTCATCTCGTCGGCAGGCAGCGAAATTCGGCCCGGCGCGATTGGCAAAGTGGTGCCGGGCTACACCGCCCGCGTGGTTGACGACACGGGCTCAGAAGTGCCACGCGGCACTATTGGCAAGTTGGCCGTGATCGGCCCCACCGGCTGCAAATACCTGGATGATGCGCGCCAGGCCAATTACGTCAAAAACGGCTGGAACCATCCCGGCGACGCGTTTTTGCAAGACGTGGATGGCTACTTTTTCTACCAAGCGCGCATCGACGACATGATCATCACGTCAGGCTACAACGTTGGCGCGCCGGAAGTGGAAGATGTCCTGCTCAAACACGCTGCCGTGGCCGAATGCGCGGTGGTCGGCAAACCCGACGCAGACCGCGGCATGGTGATCAAGGCGTTTGTCGTTCTCAAACCCAACACGGTCGGCGACACGGCGATGGTCAAAACGCTGCAAGACTTCGTCAAAGCCAGCATCGCCCCCTACAAATACCCGCGCGAGATCGACTTCGTCAGCAGCCTTCCGCGCACTGAAACCGGCAAGCTGCAACGCTTTCGCCTTAAAACTCCCGCCTGAAAAAGTCCAGATCGATGAAACACCTGCAACCCCCCGGCTGGCTGCCCGCCAAAGGCTACGCCAACGGTATTGTTGCGCGTGGCACGCAGATTTTTGTGGGTGGCCAGATCGGTTGGAACGCCCAGCAGCAGTTTGAGTCCGATGACTTCATTTTGCAGACCGCGCAAGCCCTGCGCAACATTGTCGCCGTGCTCAAAGAGGCCAACGCCGGCCCCGAGCACATCGTGCGCATGACCTGGTACATCCTGGATCGTGCCGAATACATCGCCCGCCTCAAAGAGCTGGGTGCGGTCTACCGCGAGGTGATGGGCCGCAACTTCGGGGCAATGAGCTGCGTGCAAGTGGCGGCGCTTATCGAAGCGCGAGCGAAGGTAGAGATTGAGGTGACGGCGGTGGTGCCGGATTGAAGAGCAAGTTCACAGCGAAATGTCTCGAAAATATATGCTATAAAATAAATATCTAATACTGCACGTTATTCAAGAGCTAGAGCATTAAATTATTCATAAAATCACTCAAATTGCCGCTGTGTGATCGAAATCCGCCTATTTTAACCACAAATGTAGTAAAGTGTTGTGAATTTGACTATTTGAGCAGCCGGTCCAGCGCTCCGGTTTTGAACAGCCCACCCACTGCCCCTACCGCAGCCTCCACCTTGCGCGCTGCCGGGCGACGGATGCCACCGGAGCCGCGCGGCACGACTTCAGGCAAGCCGCCAAACGCGATCTGGCCTGCGTCCACATCCACCGTCGTGCCGTCAGTGGCTTCCATGACAGCAATGCCGGCGTTGACCTTCAAGTAGGTGCCGGCCGGGTCGTTATTGACGGGGTCTTCTGAGACAGCGATTTCAATGTCTGTCCCGCGAATGCCAATGGTGGCGGTGGTGGTTTGAAACGCCACCGAGCTTTTGAGCGTTCGGAGGCCCGAAATATAGCGCAGCCCGCCTTGGATGAGTTTGAGGGTTTTTTGGCGCACCTCGGCAGCCCCGCGCATTTGGAGTGCCGTCACCTGAAGGCGCGAGTCGGCACGCAAGGCCATGCGGGCACCATCGTCGAAGCGCACCAGGGCTTCAGACCCAGCGCCCTCGGTGACAAACTCATCACCCACGCGCAGGCGCGAACCGACCACGGCGGGCAACAGCCGTTCGCCACGCAGAATCTGCACCAGGCCGTTCAAGGCGGTGACGCGGGCGGCAAGCGCGTCCGTAGCGGGCAGCAACGACAGCAGCGCGGCCAATAGGGCCGCATTGAGCAGCGCAGCCGCTGGGCGGGCAAGGTTTGTTGTCTTCATGAGATGATCCCTGTTGACTTTCAGTTATTGATTCAACTATTGGTTTAGTCCGTTGCAATCGTTGCACCATGTTGCCAATCCATCGATCACACCGCTTCAACTGGACATTCGACTTTTGTCGCCTCACTGCCGTGATCTCCTGCACGGTGTTTTTGACGACTCTGGGCGGCTGCGCGGACTTGGGCTACCTGATGCAGTCTGCCAACGGGCATTTGACGCTGATGCGCGCGGCCAAGCCCATCGACGATTGGCAGAGCGACCCGCAAACGACACCCGAGCTTAAGGCCCGCCTGGCACTGGCGCAACAGATTCGGCGCTTTGCCGCATCCGAATTGGCGCTGCCCAACAACGCCAGCTACACCCGCTATGCCGACTTGAAGCGCCGTGCGGTGGTATGGAACGTGGTGGCCGCGCCCGCCACGTCGCTGGTGCTACAGACCTGGTGCTTCCCAGTGACGGGCTGCATCGGCTACCGGGGCTATTTCGAGGAAGACGAAGCCAGGGCGATGGCGGCAGAACTCAAGTCACAGGGCC
>JANOTE010000286.1:0-3301 GCA_031416195.1 Rhodoferax sp. | reverse complement strand
GCACGGCCAGCCAATCCCACGCGGCGCGGGCATCTTCATAAGCCATCTCCTCAGAAGGCAGCGTTTTGGAGCTTTTGCCAAAGCCCCGGTAGTCAATCGCCAAAACCGAGAAGCCCAGCTCCTGCATGCGCCGGATACGGTTGGCCGAGCCCTCTACATTCCAGCGCGCACCATGCAGGTAGAGCAGCACCGGGGCTTTCACGCCGATAGACCGAGCACTCGCCAGCCAAAGACCGTGCAGTCGGGCGGGTTCACCCGTCACGTTCGACTGAAAATCGATCCAGACGTTGTCCATGCCGTTGGCCAGCTCTGACGTACCGCCCCAACTGCGGTCGCTCGGCTGGAAAATCCAGGTTCGCTGACGCTCGTCGAGTGCGGCGCAGCCTGCGAGTAGGCCGACCGTCACAGCGCCGACAAAAGCAATGCGAAAGATCATGTGGCGGAGTCTCATAGCTGCGAAGATACCAAACATCCGACACCCACCCACAGCATATGTCCACACAGGTGCGGATGCCATCACGCGCAGGGTCGAGCAGGTTCGCCGCGCCCGATTCAGGATTACATGACAGACGCCCCGAGCGGCATAAATTGGATCAACGACGGTTGGTTATTGCTCCGGGCACGTTCGGATAACTTGCTCAAGGACTATTTGTACCTTGCGCTCGGATCGGCCAAGGTGTGTGAACAATTTGTGCGCTCTGCCACCGGCGGCGTGGTGAACAACCTGAATATCGGGCTGGTGAAAGAGGTGTCGATTCCCCTCCCACCCCTCGAAGTCGAACACCAAATCGTGGCCGAAATCGAGGGCTACCAAAAAATCATTGTCGGTGCCCGGCAGGTGCTCGTTAACTACAAGCCGCATATCGTCATTGACCCAGATTGGAAAATAGCGAAGCTCGATGATCTCTGTGATCTTGTCCGTGGCAGTTCTCCACGTCCTCAAGGCGACCCGAATTATTTTGGTGGCCCCGTACCGAGGTTGATGGTGGCCGAGATTACACGCGACGGAATGCGTGTCACCCCAAATATTGACACGCGCGCTGAAGAAGGCGCAAAAAAAGTAGACCTGTGACTGCGGGTAGCGTGGTGATGGCCGTCAGTGGCAATCCGGGATTGCCTGCAATTCTGCAAGTCAACGCTTGCATCCACGACGGATTTTTTGGCTTTCGTGCACTGGATGCGCAACGTCTGTTACCTGAATTCTTCTACTACGTGCTTCTTGCAAACAAGGAGGCCAACAAGTTGCAGTCCGTTGGAACGGTATTCATGAACCTCACCACGGACCAGATTCGGACCTATTTAATTCCGGTTCCCGACCTCGAAACCCAACGCGCCATCGTCGCCGAGATCGAAGCAGAGCAGGCCCTGGTCAACGCCAACCGCGAACTCATCCGCCGCATGGAAGCCAAGGTCAAAGCAGCCATTGACCGGGTGTGGGGCCAGCCCCTGTGTCAGACTAGTTGTCGCCTCCTTTTTCAAGGCGGATGATCCGCTGGAGCGACAAACATGAAACGAACACCGCATTCCCCAGAATTCAAAGAGCAAGCACTGCGCAAGTTGCGCGAGCGCGGCAGTCGAACGCAGCATGGCGCGTGACCCTGATGATGACCGCGTGCGGGTGAATGACGATTTCAAGCTTGTAGCCCAATGCGACTGCGAATCCGTCAGCCATTTATTCACTGAAGATGCCAGCACACTTTCCAAGTATCTCAATCGGGCCCGTGATGCCGGGTTGGCAGCCACCAAGTTCGTACTGTTGAAAGATGGCTTTGACGCGGCCTGGTTCGAGAACGGCCAGGCTCGTCTGGTGCCCTAATTTTTGATTCCAACACTCTGACTTTGGGGAGTCGAAGATGAGCAGGCCTGGTCAACGCCAACCGCGAACTCATAAATCGCATGCAAGCCAAGGCCAACGACGCGATTGACCGGGCGTGGAGAATTAAATTGCTATAAAATATATAGCATTAAAGTTAACAAATACGAGAGCCAGAGACCTGAAAATTTGAAAATATCGTCAAAATAGACAGACAACGCCTTAAATATACCCGAAATGGGTATTCTAACGCGTTTTCAGTACAAATGATGACGTTGACGGCTGTCAGTCAGGGGGCTACCCCACCACCACTTCGCTGATCTGAATCACAGGTGCCAAATCGGTGTAGTTCGCAATATCCGCCATTATTTCTTCGGCGTGGGGGCCAAAACCGGCTTGAAACGATTCGACAGAGTCGCAGAAGATGTGGCACATGCCGACGTAGGTAGCTGGCGCACCTGGGGCACCTCCGGCCAGGCCTTTGTCGACGGTGTAGGACTTGCAGCTGGCACCCATGCGTGCTTTCAACAAGGGCATGTGCTGGTCGCGGTAGTACTCGTGATTGAAACGGGCACCTGGGGTGTTGGGATACATCACACTAACTTTGATCATAGGGGTTCCAAAATGGATTGAACGTTGGGCCAGCGCGATGTTGCAGGAACTATCTCCCTTTGGCAAGGGTGAGTTTGATGAGATGGTTTGTTAGCGCAATTTCCTGCATCGACTTCCCAGAGAAATCAACAACTTGCGCTACAATAATGGGCTAAGCTCGAAGCGGAGCACCTTTTACCAACCCAATGTGCACGCCGCCGTGTTTTCGTCGGCGGCGCGCCAACTCTCAGGAAGCTGATCATGGCAGTCCAACAAAACAAAAAATCACCGTCCAAGCGCGGTATGCACCGTTCTCACAACGCCTTGATCGTGCCAGGCATTGCGGTGGAAGCCACCACCGGCGAGACGCATTTGCGCCACCACATCAGCCCCACCGGTTTTTACCGGGGTCGTAAAGTGGTGCAGTCAAAATCTGAAGCTTGATGGCGTCGCAGTGCGCTCTCACTATAAAAGTAGAGCTTGTTGCAAGCTGAGCTTGGAGATACACCCCCTTCAACCTCTTTTTCCCCGCTATTCTCATCGAGCCCGAGCGCTACTTTTTGGTAGCATCGGGCTTTTGTTTTGATACGCATGACTTTGAGATCCACTGCAACCCGCCTCGGCACTTCGTTACTTGTTTGTTCGGGTCGCTCAACTGCATGTCTGCGCTAGTTCCTCCGGCGCGTTCATCGGTTGGCGTGCCGCAAGGAGAGATCACGGTTGCCGTGGATTGCATGGGCGGCGACCTTGGCCCCAACGTGACGCTGGCGGCCAGCCGCAATTTTTTGGAGAGTCATCCTGCTGCCCGTTTGATTCTCGTGGGCTTGCCGGATGTATTGGCGGGTTTTAACCACCCGCGCGCCAGCACAGTCGCCGCCCGTGAAGTGGTGGAGATGG
>JANOTE010000285.1:0-4539 GCA_031416195.1 Rhodoferax sp. | reverse complement strand
GCGGTGCCCGAGCCGGCCGGCTGGGCGCTGACCGGGCTGGGCTTGCTGGGTCTGGCGGTGCAGCGGCGACGCAGTCGCGGTTGAGCAGTTGAGCGGCTGACCGGGCGGGCGCACCCTCAGCGGACATCGCGCCGGGGCCCGGCGTCTGCTGCATCGACAAGGTGTCGAGGTGGCCCTGCCCATCCCACGCCGTCAGGCCGTTTAACTGCAACGCTGCTGCTAGGAGCCACCGCAAGCCAGTGATCGAGGTGCTGGCGCGTGAACCCACTCTCCGCTCGGTCGGGCGACGAGGTCATGCTGCCGTCTGCACTGCGCGCACTGGGCGGGTTTGCTCAAGCGCTGCTGCGTGTCGTGTGCAACGCAGTCAGCCGGACCAGCGTACCGATGCAGAACGTAGCGATCAGCGGTAAGCCCGCATAAATGCTAGGTTTCCAAAGGATCTTCAGTGAGCTTGGACACAATCTTGGACACCGAGGGTACGCTTGACCTCTGGAGCAAATGCAGGGTTGTTGCCTCGCATGGCACTCACTAAGCGTCGCGATGAGTTGCCGTATCTCGAAGCACACCAACTAGTAGCGGCCCCGCCGTTTGCAGCGCCTAGAAGCGCCCCAAGCCCCATCCAATTCGTCCCGAATAGATGGTTAAGCCCTCAAAGGCGAGCGGACTTTGCATCCACTCGCAACCAGTTGCGTGCTACCAGTTCAAAGATTTCGCACGAGCCAGCAATGACTGCATGATCTTCGAGTCAGGAGCGCCAAGAGACTTCTCTCTACAAGTAGCGCGACTGGACTGACCAAACGCCACAGTGACGACGTTGCTTGGCAAAGTCATGCAGGGCTTTGCGTCAGACGGTCCAATGTCACCATTGCCAGTTGGCTCAAAGCCGAGCTTCATTTGCCCAGGTAACTCTTGCGACCTACGCATATTCGCTGCCCCAATCTAAATACTGCGCGTAGTATTACCCAACTAGCTCGCGTTGTCAAGATTTTTCTCCAATAGGTTCCGTTTCATCTCCTCAATTTCTTCATTAAGGTGTTCAACTGCCTTTGTCTCGAAATCCTGATAGTTATCCAAATATTCGGGAACCGTTTTTTCAGCAGTTCGCGGTTGTATTTTGATTACCTTACCTTTACTGTCTTTTCTAGATTCTGCTCTAAAGAAACTATGAAACTGCCTCGGCGAAACACCTTCAAAGTGGATGAACTGAACCTTTCCTGGATCTACTACAGCGACTTCTTCCACATCAAAGGCAATAGCGTCGTCGTGCAATTCACGCGCCATACTTTTTTCGTAGGGCTCTATGTACTGAACCCGAGCTATTCCGGCTGTGACTATATGGCGCGCGCAACTGTGACATGGAAATGTCGTGGTATACAACGTTGACCCCAGCATCCCGCCGGTCCCTTTTCGACCTATAGAAATAATCGCATCCATTTCTGCATGAACCGATCTGGAAAATTCAATCAGATCCTTTAGCCTGGTACTCTTTGAGATCAGTGAAATGAGATCGTTCTTTTCTGTTTTCGAAAGAGAAATGTCTCGCTTGGGACTAGCCTTAGCCAAGGTGCCCAAATAAGCTTCTATTTTATCGCCGATTTCTACCTGCAGCTTTTGTTTGTAAAAGTCGTTGAAACAGTGTTGCTCTTCCCTGTGCACACACCGCATATCTGCTTCTCCCGAACTTGCTGTATACAACCCTCCGCCGGCCTTTGGAACATCATTACAGCCAGTCGCCAAGATCTCGCCATTCTTGCCGGCAATAGAGGCCCCTACTTGCCTAGACAGACATGCCGACCGCAAGCCTGCGGCGTAGGCGGCATACATCCCTTGCTCCGAATCCGTTGGCGTTATGCTGCTGTCGCCATGAATTAGGTCAAGCACGCGATTTATTTTCTTTGCTTTCTCTTCAATTGTCGTCGAGTCGTTTCTAACAAAATAGTCCGACAAATGGAGTGTTTTATCTAGCTTTTGACCATCATCTGCGGCCTCAAGTCTATCGATTTCCATCAAATGATGGGTTTCCTCTACTTTAAGTCCCTCGGCACGCAGTGCTGAAACTCGACGCTCATACACACGCGTGACACCAATCAAATAAAATGCATTCCGATAGACAGCGCGCAACAGCGCCACCTCTTCAGGCCGCTTTACTTGGTCGATCAAATATGCAACACGCTTAGGCACTACTAATGGCATGCCTTCGTCTTGCCCCATTTCTTTCGCACGACTTCGCCTATCAACTGCAATTTCTCGCATCGCAAACTCGGCTAATATTGCCATATTAGATGTCTTATTCCGAAGCGTTTTCCCCACCTCCTGAAGTCGTCTATATCTGTTAAATTTTTCCGAACCTCCTGTTGCAAGTTCTGGTTGCGAAATCAGCTTACTTCCTGTTGCCTCTTCAAGAAATTCGCTTAGCTTGACTATCACCACGTCTTCGTATCCGCGATCCAACAAGCTCTGTTTCGTGTCTTCAATGATTGTTCTTATTCCACATCCAATCGGACCAACAAACGAAATGACCAACTCCTTCGTACCTCTGGCGACAAAACGCTCTATGAGTTTCTTGTCCTCAGAGTCGGTGGAAGTAGTTTGAACGGCAGAAACAATCCTTGGTATTGCGGCCATGCTTCAGTTCCTCCTGTAACTTATTGTTTGGCTAGCTCGAATACCTATTTCAACTAGGTGGGCAGGTGGTCGTAGACGTATGCATACATCCTTGCTATTTTCTCGACGCGCATTTGTTTCGTGTATTCCAGCGGCAATCGTCGAGTTTCTGCTCTTAGCACCTGCATCACCCCGGCCTTCGCCTGCTGCTTTTCCCGCCAATCCAGCACTAACTTCTCGCGCTTCAATGTCGCTAGCAATTCTCGGCACACCTTCTTGACCTCGGATTCTTCGGCCTTGGTCAGCACCGGCTCGGGCTTGGTCAGGATGTCGAACAGGGCCAGTTCTTCGTCGGTCAACCCCTCAGCGATGCCACGCTGCTCCTCGGCTGACAGTGCATGCGCGAAGTTCTTCAACTCAGCGAAGAAGGCCTCGATGTTCTGGCTGCCAGCGTTGTAGGCGTCGATTAGCTTCTGGAACTTCTCGGCCAGATCAATGCGCGAGGCATTCACCGCCACCATCTGTGCCAGCTTTCCCTCGATCAGCCGCTTCAGCTTCTCGGCCGCGGTGCGCTTGTGGCCCTGGGCGAACTTGGCTTGCAGCGCCGCGAAGTCAATCTCCGACAGGTTGATCAGCGCCTCGGGCTTGCTGGCCGGGCCGATGCGGTAGCCCTCGGTGGCGATCGAGTCGTTCAGCAACGCTTCCACGTCGCCCATCACCGCCGAGATGTCGGGCGGGTCGCCCAGCGCCTGGATCTTGGCCGCGAGGTAAGACACCAGCACCGACAGTGGCGCCAGCTCGTTGGCCGCCGGGTCGGGCAGGATGGCTTTGAATAGCCGGGCCACCCGGCTGGCCAGTTGCAGGTAGTGCTTCTTGTTGGCCTCGGTGGCCAGGAAGGCCTCCACCGCGTCGTCAATCAGGCCGATGCGCACGAAGCCCTGCGCCGCCGCAATGGTCTCCAGTGTCACGCCGCGCACCTGGGCGAAGCCGGCCGCCTCGTTCAGTGCCGATCGCAGCGCCGCCACCAACTCGGCCTTGTCGAGGATCGGCCCGCCTTCCGGGCCGCCACCGGCCGCTGGCCTGGCATAGGTGGCCAACGCGCTCTGCAAGGCCCGGAAGATGCCGACGTAGTCCACGATCAGGCCCGACTCCTTGCCCGGCGCCACGCGGTTGGCGCGGGCGATTGTCTGCATCAGCGTGTGCGCCCGCATCGGCTTGTCGAGGTAGATCGTCGAGCAGGTCGGCACGTCGAAGCCGGTGATCCACATCGCGCAGACGAACACCAGCCGCAGTTCGTCCTTCTCGTCCTTGAACTTCTCCGCCAGGTCCTCGTCGAGCAACCGCTTGCGGTGCGGCACGATGTCCAGGCCCTTCTTCTTGAGGTCTTCCACCTCGTTTTGGCCCTGGCTCACCACCACCGCCATGTCGGTGGTCTGCATCAGGTGGATGCGGGCGATCAGCGACTCGCGGGCATCACCTTGCGCCGGTTCCAGCGCCGCGTTCAGTCGCGCAATCTCGGCCTGCCAGTGCGCCTGCACCTTGTCGTACATGCGCACCGCGGTGGCCTTGTCGATGCACACCATCATCGCCTTGCCGCGATAGCCTCGGCCAGTGAAGTGCGCCACCATGTCCTTGGCGATGGCCTCCAGCCGGTCTTCGCGGGTGATGATGTGGTACTCGCGTCCGAACTCGCGCTCCAGCTTCTTCTCCTGGTCCTCGTCCAGCTCGGCCGCTTCCAGCAGCGCCTCCAGGTCGCGGTTCAGTTCCTGGTTGGTGAGTTGCACCTCGGGGATACGGTTCTCGTAGTACAGCGGCACCGTGGCGCCGTCTTCGATCGAGCGGGCAAAGTCGTAGACGCTGACGTAGTCGCCAAACACCTCGCGCGTGCGCTCCTCCTCGCCCTTGATCAGCGGCGTGCCGGTGAAGCCGATGAAG
>JANOTE010000284.1:0-2838 GCA_031416195.1 Rhodoferax sp. | reverse complement strand
TAAAATATGCCTCTAGCTCCCGTATTATATGCACAAATAGCTATTTAATATATAGCAATATATTGTTCATTAATCGATCGCCTAGTCCACCAGCGCCGCATACACCATGTCGCGAAACAGATGCCGGTAGTACTCGCGCTGGTTGGGGGCCTGAATCATCAGCGTGGCGAAAAAATCTTCTTTGGGGTCGATGAAAAAAGTGGTGCCGGCCAAGCCGCCCCAGTAGTACATGCCTACGGAGCCGGGAACGTGGGCCAGGCCCGTGGCGGTGCGCACAGCGAAGCCCAAGCCAAAGCCGTAGCCGGGAGACATCAGCGCGCTGGAGCCACCTGGATTGATGGGGATGGTGCCCAGGTGATCGGCCGTCATGAAATCGACCGAGCGCGGCCCGAGCAGACGCACACCGTCCAACTCGCCACCATTGAGCATGAACTGCATGAAGCGCGCGTAGTCCATCGCGGTGGATGCCAGGCCTCCACCACCTGATTCAAAAGCGACGCTGTGGCGCACGTCAAACACCTTCATCAGCGGCGCGCCTTCGGGGTCTTTGGCAAAGGGCTCGGCGATTTTTGAATGGTGTTCAAGGGGCACTGAGAACGCGGTGCTGGTCATGCCCAGCGGTTCAAAGATCTTCTCTTTTAGATAGTCGCCCAAAGTCTGACCGCTGATGACTTCAATCAGCCGACCCACCACATCGGTCGAGCGGCTGTATTCCCACACCGTGCCGGGCTGTGCGACCAACGGCATGGCGGCCAGCGCGGGAATGAACTCCGCATTGGCGCGATCCCGCAAATCGGTTCTGATTCTGGCCTTGGCGTATTGCTTTTGCACCGGGCCGACACCCAAAAATTCATAGGTCAAGCCCGAGGTGTGGCGCAGCAAATCCTGCACGGTCGCGGCGCGGTGCACGGGATGCAAAGTGTCCACGCCATCAGCGTGGCTTAGCACGTGCTGATTGGCAAACTCAGGCAAATATTTGGTAACCGGGTCGCCCAGCAGCACTTTGCCCTGCTCGTACAGCATCATCAGCGCGACCGAAACAATCGGCTTGGTCATCGAATAGATGCGAAAAATCGAGTCGTTGGTCATGGGCGTTTGCGTGTCGGCATGCTGGAAGCCCAGGCTTTCAAACAACGCCAGCTTGCCGTGTCGCGATATCAGCGCCACACAGCCGGGCAGACGATGGCGGTTGATCTCGTCTTGCAGCACATCCAGCAGACGTTGAATGCGATCAGGCGCGAAACCCAGCTCGGCGGGCGTGGAGAATGGCAAAGTCTGTGGTGCTGTCATTTCAACTTCCATAACGTTGACGGGCCAATGCAGCGCCTTGCGCCAAGGCTTCAAGCTTTTTAATCGCGACTTCGCGGCTCATCGGTGCCAGGCCGCAGTTGGTGCAGGGAAAGAGGCGATTCTTGGGCACGAACTGCAAGGCCTTGCCGATGGTGTCGGCAATGTCTTCTGGGGTTTCAATCACCTCACTGGCCACGTCGATCACGCCGACCATCACGTCTTTGCCCGCCAGCAGCTTCATCAAATGCGGCGGTACGTGCGAGTGGTAGCACTCCAGGCTAACTTGCTGGATCGAACTTTTCGCCAGTGCCGGGAACACGGTTTCGTACTGCCGCCACTCATCACCCAAGCCTTCCTTCCAATCGTTGTTGGCCTTGATGCCGTAGCCGTAGCAAATATGCACAGCCGTGGTGCAGGTAAGGCCCTGCGCTGCACGCTCCAGCGCCTTCACGCCCCAATCTGCCGCATCGGCCATGTAGACGTTGAAGGCGGGCTCGTCAAACTGGATGATGTCCACGCCATCGGCTTGCAACGCCAGCGCTTCCTGGTTCAACAGCTCGGCAAACGCGAACGCCATCTTCACTTTGTCGCCGTAGAAGCGATCAGCTACGGTGTCCACAATCGTCATCGGGCCAGGCAGGGTGAACTTCAATTTCTTCTTGGTATGCGCACGCGCCAGCTGCGCCTCAAACGCGTGTACACGGCCTTTGAGTTTGAGCGCAGACACCACCTGCGGCACCTGCGCGTCGTAGCGGTTGTTGCGAATGCCCATCGTCACTTTGTGCTCAAAGTCAATGCCGTCCACCTGCTCCAGAAAGCCGTGAACAAAATGTTGGCGCGACTGTTCGCCGTCGCCCACAATATCCAGCCCCGCATCCTCCTGCGCCTTGATCCACAGCAGCGTGGCATCGGCCTTGGCCTGCTTCAAGTCCTCGCCTTGCAGCTTCCACTGCGGCCAGAGTTTTTGGGTTTCTGAGAGCCAGCCCGGTTTGGGCAGGCTGCCTGCGATGGCGGTTTCGAACATGGGGATCCTTATGCGTTAAAAGTGGTGGCAGAACGGAAATTATTTCGCATCTTTCTCAGCCTCCTGCAACGCCCGCCACATCACTTTGCCACTGCCGCTTTTGGGCAGCGCGGGCAGAAATTGCACGACGCGGGGCACCTTGTAGACGGCCATGTTGTCGCGGCACCAGTTGATGATGTCTTGCTCGGTCGTTTGGGAGTGTGAGGCACGCAGCACGACCGCGGCTTTGACGGATTCGCCCCGGTATGCATCTTTGGTGGCGATGATGCAGGCCTCTTGAATCGCGGGGTGGCGGAACAACAGCGCCTCAACTTCCGCCGCCCAGACTTTGAAGCCCGATGCGTTGATCATGCGCTTGAGCCGGTCCGTCATGAAGAAGTAGCCGTCTTCGTCCACACGGCCCAAGTCGCCAGAGCGGAAGAAACGCTTGCCTTCGAACTCTATGAAAGCATTGGCGGTGGCTTCAGGCTGCCTCCAATAGCCCTGAAAAACTTCAGGGCCGTGGATGATGATCTCGCCCTGCT
>JANOTE010000283.1:0-2133 GCA_031416195.1 Rhodoferax sp. | reverse complement strand
GCGTTCGATCACCTCGTCGTCTAACGCCAGCACGAAGGCGAAGCTCTCTGCGTTGAAGATCGTTTTGATCAGCTCCAGCGCTTGCACGGCTTTTTCGGGTAGGCAGCGGTCAAGATCGTCGATGAAAATGACAAAATTAATCGGCAGGTCTTTGCTGATGTTTGCACCCTGCAAATATCTGCCGTGTTGCTTGGGCCGCGTAACGGCTTTCAGGGCCTCGTGGATTTCGTAAAAATACCTGCCGGAATCGGTGTACTTCAATTCAACAGCTGGATTGCCGCCTACTGGCTTTGATCGGAAGGTCGGCAAAATCTTGGCCAAGAATCCTGCTGCCGCCAGTCCTGCGCGTGACGCCAGTGGCAGGCTTAAATCCATCGCAACAGCCGCACCTGCCAGAAGTTTGCCAAACTGTGAAACCACAGCGTCCATATGCTTTGTGATGTCAGCTGGCACTTTTCCGCCCGCCCATTCACCCCACGTTTGCGCCGCCAATAGCTCCTGCTTTAGCGCTGCAAAAATGTGCAGCAGCAGCGGCACGTGCAAATGCTCCTCATGCTCATATTTCCAGGGCTGAAAATACACGGGTACTGTCAGGCCGAAATTGCCACCGTCGCGCTTACGCCAGCCGATGCGCTCGTTGGCCCAAGTTCGTGATCTGTCTTGCATGAGGCTGAGCAATTTGGACTTGCCTGCGCCCCACTCACCGAATACGCCGATCACCAATGGATCGTCGCCTAGAACGGCGTTGCTGCCTTCGCTTTTGATCAGCGCAGTCTGAATGCGCGCCCACAGCGCATCGGCATAGGCGTTGTAGCCCAGCCAGTCGTCGGTGCTGCCCTGTTGTGTCAAAGGTTCGGTCATTTCCGTTGTCGCCCGTTGGATACTTTGGTTTTGACTCACTTTAACCCGCAGTGCCTCAAGTCCAACCCCCCGGATAATCACTTGATGTCTGAATCTCACAATGCCGAAGCGTCGGCACCAGCCCCATCCTCCAAATCACCCTCTACATCCCGTCAGGCCGCCATGCCTTTCATCATGATCACGGTGCTGATCGATATGCTGGCGATTGGTTTGATCATCCCGGTACTGCCTGCGCTGGTGGGCGTGTTCAGCGGCTCGCAGGCGGATCAGGCTTACTGGTATGGGGTGGTGGCGCTGTCGTTTGGTTTGGCCACCTTTTTCTCGTCACCGATTTTGGGTGCGCTGTCAGACCGTTATGGTCGTCGCCCGGTGTTGCTGCTGGGATTTTTCGGGTTTGGCATCAGCTTTTTTGGTACGGCGTTGGCTAACAGCCTTTGGATGTTGGTGATGGTGCGGATTGTGGCCGGAGCGATGCAGGCCAACGCGGCCGTGGCTAACGCGTATGTGGCCGATATCACCGAACCCGAGCAACGCGCCAAACGATTTGGCCTGTTGGGTGCCATGATGGGTGTGGGCTTTATCGTGGGGCCGGTGATGGGCGGGCTGCTCGGCTCGATTGATTTGCAATTGCCGTTTTATGCAGCGGGCGTGCTGGCGTTGCTTAATTTTCTGTACGGTTACTTTGTGCTGCCCGAATCACTGCCTGTGGCACAGCGCAAGGCCTTCAGTTGGAAGGCTGCCAACCCGGTCGCGTCGCTCAAGGCGCTGTCGCAGCTCAAAGGCGTGGGCGCGCTGGTGGGCGTGGTGGCCTTCAGTGGCCTGGCCCAATTTATTCTGTACACCACGTGGGTGCTTTACTCCAGCTTCAAATTTGGCTGGGGACCGAAGGAAAACGGCTGGTCGCTGGCGGCTGTCGGCGTGATGGCGGTGCTGGTGCAGGGCGTGCTGCTGGGCCCTTTACTCAAACGCTTTGCGCCACAGCGGCTGGCCGTGATGGGCCTGGTCTCCAGCGCCATCGCGTATGCGCTGTGGGGTGCCGCATCCGAGGGCTGGATGATGTTTGCCGTGATTGGCTTGAACCTGCTGGGCAACACCGTCACCGCCTCGGTGCAAAGCATGATCTCCAGTGCCGCCGATGCGAAAACTCAGGGCCGAACCTTGGGCGCAGTGGCTGCATTGAACAGCCTGATGGCCGTCATCGCCCCCATCATCGGCGCGCCACTCTTGGCCGTGGTGTCACACCTGCCCCAGGGTGACTGGCGCATTGGCGCG
>JANOTE010000282.1:0-2205 GCA_031416195.1 Rhodoferax sp. | reverse complement strand
CGCGAACGCTGGCCCGCCACCGAGCTCACGCTGCACTTCCACAACACCCGCGGCATGGGCCTGGCGAACGTGCTGGCAGGCATCGACGCGGGTGCGGAGCGATTCGATGCCTCCTTTGGCGGCATTGGCGGCTGCCCCTATGCGCCAGGTGCCAGCGGCAACGTCTGCACCGAAGACATCGCGCACGCACTCGCACTGATGGGCTATGACACCGGCATCGACCTGCCCTTGTTGCTGGCAACAGCAAGCCGCTTGCCAGCACTCATCGGCCACGACATCCCGAGCCAGATCGTGAAGGCCGGGCGCCGGCTCGACCTGCACCCGCGGCCCGCAGACTTCGACGAGATTCGCGCCCGCGCGCTGGCGCGTGACGCGGCGTAAACATCCACTACAACATCCTCCAATGAGACTTCCACGCCACGCTACATTCAGGTAAAGACGCTGGAGAGCGTGGGCAGCAGCGCCAAGCCATCGCCGTTACAGCAGGCCTTCACTGAAGAGCAGGCCGCGCCTTCCGGCTTTTTTTCCAACAGGCTGGAGTATGCTATTTTATACATAGCGCACCATGCATGTTGTTCGGGAGCCAAAGGCTTTATTTGTCCTTAAATTTCGGAGAAATTTGCTGTTTTAACCAAATTATTAACCTATGGGTTAATTTTTAGTTAAAACCGTCCCAATCACCCCACCAGCGCGGCATTCATCTCCTGCGGCCGCTCCATCGTGAGCATGTGGCCGCAGCGGGGGAGGAGTTGGGGCATGCAGAATTTCCAGTCAATCAACGAGCGTATATTGGGGCGAACGGTGGAATTTTTCTGCCATTGTCTTTGAAGGATCTTTTGATGAAAATACTACTGCCTGTCGATGGTTCTGAGGTGTCGCTGGAGGCCGTGCGGTTTGCCATCCGGCTTGCCAAAGACGGCTTGCAAACCAGCGTGGTACTGGCGAATGTGCAGGAGCCCAGCAGCTTGTATGAGATGGTGGTGGTGCAAGACCCCGAGGCCTTGCAGCGCGCCAGCGCGGCGGCGGGTGTCCACACGCTGGAGGCCGCGCGCCTGCTGCTGGTGGAGGCAGGCATTGAGGTCGAACGCGAAGTGGCCAGCGGCGACCCGGCCCACACCATTGTCGATATCGTGGAGCGATTTGGCTGCGACATGGTGGTGATGGGGGCCAGCGGCACCAGCAGCCTGCGCAGTGCGCTGCTGGGCTCCGTGTCGAACGAGGTCTTGCACGCCGCTGGGGTGCCTGTGATGATTGTCAAGTCTTTCCCGATTGAAAACAATGTTACCGACCCGGCTGGGTACGAGGACGCAAGCGAGGCCTGACAATCGGTTGATGACAGATTTCATCCTGATCCGCCATGGAGAAACCGACTGGAACCGCGAACTGCGTTTTCAAGGCCAACTGGATGTGCCACTGAACGCTGTGGGCCTGGAGCAGGCCCGCCGGGTTGGCGCTCGGCTGTCGCAGGAATTTGCAGACCACCTGATTGCCAGTGACCTGCTGCGCACGCAACAAACTGCCGCGCCTATTAGCCTCCTTCGGCCCGCACAAACTGCACTGGCTGCGCAGCTCAACTCAGGCTTGCGTGAGCAAAGCTTTGGCAAGCTGGAAGGCATGAGCGTGCCAGAGATACAGCAGACCTTGCCCGAGGTGTGGACGCGCTGGACGCAGTTTGATGCGGACTACACGGTAGACGGTGGCGAGACCGCGCGGCACTTCCACGCACGGGTGATGCTGGCCCTGTCCGCATTGGTGCGGGCGCATGCCAACAAAACGCTGATCATCGTGACCCACGGCGGCGTGCTGGACATGATCTACCGCACGGCTCAAGATCAAGTGTTAAGCGGCCCGCGCGTCGCGGTGATTCCCAATGGCGGCATCAACCGCGTGCGCAGTTTTGAGCGCACGGGCGGCTTGAAGTTCGAGATCACCGACTGGGCTGATACGGGGCATCTGAACAACATGCCTGAGCAACCAATCTACGATCAGGTCAAGCTGGCCACGGCTGTTGGCAGCCCAAGAGAGGCGTAAATCCGCTCGCCCTGGCGTTGTCAAAATGACATGCGCGATCCTGAATCAGGAGCCGGGAAAAGGTGGAGAAATTCAGTTGACCGATGCCATCCTGACATTGTCAAAAGAAGAGAAGGTTTACGGCTGTTTGTTTGAGGGATTACGCCATGATTGCGGCGACAAGCTCGGCTTCGT
>JANOTE010000281.1:0-2294 GCA_031416195.1 Rhodoferax sp. | reverse complement strand
GCGGACGCCCTGGCCAGGGGCGACCTGCACGCCAAAACGCATGAGGTGGGCTACGGCCAGTTCAAGCGCCCGCAGTTCACGCCCGAGTACCTGGATGAAGTGCGCGAAGCCGCGCTGGTACTGCTGTACCGCCTGCTGTTTTTGTTTTACGCCGAAGACCGCAACCTGCTGCCGGTTCGTGATGCGCGTTTTGCGCCTTACAGCGTGCGGCGCTTGCGCGAGGAGGTGCGTGACAAGGTGGATGCGGGGACGAGGTTCTCTACAACTATTGGTCGCGTCTGGCTCAGCTTACAAGGCGTTTTTACACTCATTGATAAGGGCGATGACGGCGTAGGCATGCCCGCCTACAACGGTGGCCTTTTCGAGCGTGCTCGTTCGCCTTTGCTGGAACGCACGAGCGTTCCAGACGCCGTAATGGCTCCCATCATCGACGCGTTATCACGCCGCCGCCCTTCGACAGGCTCAGGGTACTCGGAGTCCACCTGGATCAACTACCGTGACTTGTCCGTATCGCACCTGGGTAGCATTTACGAACGTCTGCTCGAATACAGCCTGGTGCATGAGGTACAGGCCAAAGACGACTTCAAGGACAAGCCCGAGATCAACCGCATCACCGCTGCACCAGCCAGCTTTGCGCGCAAGGTCTCGGGCAGTTACTACACACACGATGACCTGGTGCGCCTGATCCTGCGTGAGTCGGTGGGGCTGCTGGCCACCGAACGCATGGACGCGTTTGAAGCGCACCTTAAAAAATTCGCCAAAAAGGGCTCGCTCAACCCCGGCGACTGGGACGCACTGGATGCGCTAGACCCTGCCAGCCAGATTCTGGAACTTAAAATTTGCGACCCCGCCATGGGCAGCGGCCACTTTCTGGTGGCACTGGTGGACTATTTGGCTGACCACGTGCTGGAGGCCATCACCACCGCCACGCAGCTGGTTAGCGTGCAGCCCTGGGCCGCGCATCTGGTGGAAACCGGCCGCCCCTGGCAAAGCCCGGTGTTGGCGCGCATGGCGCACATTCGTCGCAGCATCAAGACCACAGCAGTGAGCCATGGATGGGCAGTGACGGACGCGCAGCTGGACGACCGGCATATCGTGCGCCGCATGATTTTGAAGAAAACCATCTTCGGCGTGGACAAAAACCCCATGGCGGTGGAGCTGGCAAAAACCGCGTTGTGGTTGCACACCTTCACTGTGGGTGCGCCACTGAGTTTTCTGGACCATCACCTCAAGATTGGCGACAGCCTGCATGGCGAAAAATTGCCAGACGTGCAGCGCGGTTTGCAAAACCTGGGTGCGTTACTTTTAAGCAGCGAGTTTGACCGCCTGGCTCTTGCGGCCAAAAACATTTCACAAGTGGCTGACCTGACCGACGTGGACATTGCCGAGGCACAACTGTCCAAACTACTGGCCAATGAGGCGGCGGCGCAAACAGCGCCGATTCACGCCGTGCTCGACTTCTGGCGTGCGCTGCGTTGGCTGGTGCCGGGTTGGCCTGTAGAGAAAATCAGCAAACTGCCCAAGTTGCTTAAAGCCAGCCCCTCACCCCAGCCCTCTCCCCAAAGGGGCGAGGGTGCAAGTCCGGTATTACCCCCTCTCCCGCGTGCGGGAGAGGGCAAGGGTGAGGGCCAATTGCTCCCTCTCCTCCCGGGAGAGGGCAGGGGTGAGGGCTCCCCGAATCCGCTTTTACAAGACCTTGTCAAACTGCTGGAGCCCGGCCAAAACCTGGTCACCGTGCTGGCTGCTGGCAGGCTTGACGGAAACGACGCAGCCACGCAAGCCGCCAATGACTTGATGGCCAAAGCCCGCGAACTTGCCGCGCGGGAAACCTTTTTCCACTGGTGGACCAGCTTCCCCACCGTGTTTGGTGCGGGCTCGCGCGGCGGCTTTGACGCCGTCATCGGCAATCCGCCGTGGGACCGCATCAAGCTGCAAGAAGTTGAATGGTTTTCGGAGCGAAGCCCTGCCATCGCTGCGCAAGCCAGAGCCGCCGACCGCAAAAAAATGATTGCCGCGTTGCAAGGCGTGCAAATGACACAAACCGGCACACATACGCCGCCTGTCGTAGACCTTTGGGGGCAGTATCAATCGGCATGCGAGCGCGCCGAAGCCAACGCACGTGTGTTGGGCAACGGCAAACTTGGCAGCAGCGACTATCCCCTGTTGGGTGGCGGCGACGTCAACCTTTACAGCCTGTTTGTCGAACGCGCGCAGGCATTGACTGCTTCCGAAGGCGTGGTCGCCTTGCTTACGCCCAGCGGTATTGCCGCCGACAAGGGCGCGGCTGAGTTCTT
>JANOTE010000280.1:0-2251 GCA_031416195.1 Rhodoferax sp. | reverse complement strand
GGGTGTCGCGTCGATTGCCATGCAACGCCACGTCGGCCGTGCGGCAGCGGATGCGACCGAGCTCAAAAAGGTTTTCAGTTGGCTGGCCATTGGCCCGGCTATCTCCAACTTCATCGGGCCGTTTTCGGCAGGCCTGTTGATTGACTACGTCGGCGTGTGGCTGGGCGGGCAGGCGGCAGATACCAACGGCTTTCGCGGCGCCTTCCTGCTGATGGCCGTGCTGCCACTGATCACCTGGGCCTGGATTCGCCGCACCGTCGAGCTGCCGCCCGTTGTCACGCTGCCCAATGCGTCGCCCAAAAAGGCCTGGGATCTGCTGCGCATGCCGATGATGCGCCGCTTGATGCTGGTCAACCTGGTGCTGGCCGCGTGTTGGGATGTTCACACCTTCGTAGTGCCCGTGATCGGGCACGAAATGGGCTTCAGCGCCTCGGTGATCGGTACGATCTTGGGTGCGTTTGCCGTGTCGGCGACGCTGATTCGCGTGGTGTTGCCGCTGGTTGCTTCACACATTCGTGAATGGGCAGTGCTGGCCGCAGCGATGGTCTGGACGGCGCTGCTGTTTGGCATCTACCCGCTGCTGACCACGCCGCTGGCGATGGGCATTTGCTCCGTGCTGCTCGGTTTGGGCTTGGGCTGCGTGCAGCCAATGGTGATGAGCACCCTGCACCAGATCACACCCGAAGCGCGCCACGGCGAAGCCCTGGGCCTGCGCCTGATGGCGATCAACGGGGCCAGCGTGGCGATGCCCATTCTCTTTGGCAGTCTGGGTACGGTGATTGGCGTGTCTGTGGTGTTTTGGGTGGTGGGCGTGGCAGTGGGCTTGGGTGCGCGGCTAGGCTGGACGTTGCGCGCTGAGCCCCGCCAAGAAGGCGCACCCAGCGCATTGATAAAGAACCTACCGTGACATCAATACAATTTCACTACATTTGTAGTAAATATTGCCCTAAAACGCCTTTTTTAGGCGCCCAGGGCTGCTAAATCACTAAAATATGAATAAATTATGCCGCTATCTCCCGAATAATTTGCGTAGTTAGCTATTTATATTATAGCAAATAGATGACGACAACAAAATCGCTCCACCACCTGCGTCACAACCCATAGAACTCGCGAATCACAGCCCAAGCCTCTTCCGGCGTATCGACATAGCTGATCAGCTTCAAATCATCTGGCGAAATCGCGCCTTCTTCAATCAGCACCTCCAGGTTCAACAGGCGCTGCCAGTAGTCTTTGCCGTGCAGCACGATGGGCACGGGCTTGGCCTTGCGCGTCTGCACCAGCGTGATCACTTCAAACAATTCGTCTAGCGTACCAAACCCTCCGGGGAAGGCCACCAGTGCCTTGGCGCGCATCATGAAATGCATTTTGCGGATGGCGAAGTAATGGAACTTAAAGTTAAGCGATGCCGTGACGTACGGGTTGGCTGATTGCTCAAACGGCAGCGCGATGTTCAGCCCGATGGTCGGCGCGCCCATTTCATGCGCGCCGCGGTTCGCGGCCTCCATGATGCCCGGGCCACCGCCCGTGCAGATGTACATGCGTTCCTTCGCGGGCTTGCGCACTGTGTGGCCCGCGACCAGGCGCGCAAACAGCCGCGCGTTGTCGTAATGGCGCGAATTGCGAACCGCGCGCTCAGCCAATGCAATGGCAGCCGAGTCGCCGCTGGACAAGGCTCTGTCTTGCCGTGCATGGGCCTCCTCGGGTGACGGGAAACGGGCGCTTCCAAATACCACCACCGTGCTTTCAATCCCCTGCGCGGTTTGCTCCAGATCGGGCTTGAGCATCTCCAGTTGAATGCGAATGCCACGGGTCTCCCGGCGCAACAGAAACTCTGGGTCAGAAAAGGCCAGCCGGTAGGCATTCGCCTCCAGCAGGTTGCCCTGATCAGCATGACTTTGCAGGTCGGCCCACGCATCAGCAAGGCGTTGCACGGAGACGTTTTCGGTGAGGTTTTGTGTGTTTTCCATGGTGCTATTTTGCAACGAGTTGCCTTCTGCGTCTGGCCGCCCGCATGGCATCCCTTCAAGAATAAATCTCGCTGCCACCCTTACGAAACTCATTCGCCTTTTCTTCAAAACCGCTGTCAATCTGCTTGATCGGAATCACACCCGGAGCTGTAGTCAACGTCGTGGTCGAAGGATTCAGCCGAGCAAACTCGCGCACCTCCTGCGAGATTTTCATCGAGCAAAACTTCGGTCCGCACATCGAACAAAAATGCGCGACTTTGGCGTTTTCTTTTGGCAGCGTTTCA
>JANOTE010000279.1:0-3740 GCA_031416195.1 Rhodoferax sp. | reverse complement strand
GGCCAATACAGCGCATAAATCGGCGACAAGCCACTGAAATCATTCCCCAGCAGCGCTCCATCGGGCATTTGCGTCAAGATCGCCTGCGCAAGGAGCTGCACTTTTTGATCGCTGCCCCGGCGCACGATGTGGTCGGCGGTGATTTCGCTGGGGTGGCTTAAGCCGGCGGCTTGCACCATCTCTTTGAGTGCATGCATCGTTTGCTGGTGAAAGTTGTAGACGCGCTGGGCTTTGTCGCCGACCACCAGGGCCTTTTGGCGCACCGGGTCTTGTGTGGTGACTCCGGTGGGGCAGTGGCCGGTGTGGCAGGTTTGGGCTTGCAGGCAGCCCAGCGCGAACATGAAGCCGCGTGCGCTGTTGCACCAGTCGGCACCCAGCGCCATAAGGCGGGCGATGTCAAATGAGCTGATGACTTTTCCTGCGCAGCCGATTTTGATGCGATCACGCAGGCCCGCGCCGCGCAGCGTGTTGTGCACCAGGCGCAGGCCTTCCTGCAGGGGCACCCCCACGTGGTCGGTGAACTCCAGCGGTGCAGCACCGGTGCCGCCCACAGCCCCATCGACCACGATGAAATCTGGCGTGATGCCGGTTTGCAGCATCGCTTTGACGATGGCAAACCACTCCCACGGGTGGCCGATGCACAGCTTGAACCCGGTCGGCTTGCCACCTGACAAAGCACGCAGGCGGGCGATGAATTGCATCAGCTCGATAGGCGTGGAAAATTGGCTGTGCGAGGCTGGAGAGAGGCAGTCCACTCCCACCGCAATGCCACGCGCATCGGCAATCTCAATCGTGACCTTGGCACCGGGCAACATGCCGCCGTGGCCGGGTTTGGCACCTTGGCTTAACTTGAGCTCGATCATCTTCACTTGTGGTTCGCGCGCGTTGAGCGAGAATTTCTCGGCGTTGAAGCTTCCATCCTCATTGCGGCAACCAAAGTAGCCCGAGGCCACTTCCCAGATCAAGTCGCCGCCGTGTACGCGGTGATGCTGCGAGATCGAGCCTTCGCCCGTATCATGCGCAAAGCCGCCTTGTTTGGCACCGCTGTTCAGGGCCAGAATGGCGTTGGTGCTCAAGGCACCAAAGCTCATGGCAGAGATGTTGAAGATGCTCAGCGCATAGGGGTGATTGCAGCCCGGGTTGGGCGAGGTGGACGAGCCGCCCACCCACACGCGAAAGTCATGCGTGCTTAATTTGGACGGGGCGACCGAGTGGTTGATCCATTCGTAGCCCGTCGCATGCACATCCAATTGCGTGCCAAACGGACGGTTGTCAGGCTCGCCCTTCGCGCGCTGATAGACGAGGGAGCGCTGCGAGCGCGAGAACGGTGTTGCCTCGCTGTCGCTTTCCAGAAAATACTGGCGCATCTCCGGGCGGATGAATTCCAGCATGTAGCGCAGGTGACCAATCACCGGGTAGTTGCGCAGCACCGAGCGTTTGGTTTGCAGCACGTCATACACGCCCACGCCAAACAGCACCAGAAACACCAGCGCCAGCGGGCCGCCCACACCAAAGCCAATGGCCGTGAACAGGCACAGCAGCAGCCCGACGCCAGACAATACAAATGCGGTGTAGCGAATCGGGAAAAACGAATCCAGAGTTTTGAGCATGTTTGATTGTCTCCTGAGCCTTAACGATAGCAGCAGTGCAGCCTCGTTAAAAAGCGGGTTTGCATCGATCCACACCATGGCAACCGACACCTCATCTTATGAAGCAAACGTACAGGAAAACGCCAACCCGGCCGACATCAGCATGCCCGAGTACCGCGAGCTGGACGAGATCCTGGACGACGTGCGCACCCGCTTTGACGAGACACCGCAGTGGGAGTTTTGCGAAGGCTTCATGGCCGCCTTGATTTGCTGCCGGCGGGTGATTCCGGCCAGTGAGTACTTCCCGACGCTGCTGGGCACCGACACCACCAACGACGAAGGTCAGGGTACCTTTGCGGACGAAGCGCAGTTCGCACGCTTCATGACGCTATGGGTCAAGCGCTGGAACCAGATCGCTGAATCCTTGGACGCTGACGCAAAAGCGCAGGCGGCGGGGCGTGGTTTTATGCCGCAGGTAATGGATGTGCGCGGCAGCGTTGCTTCGCTGACTCCTGAAGAGCGAGCCATGCTGCCAGACGGAGAACCGCCCTCGTTCGCGCAGGTGTGGGCTATCGGTTTCATGTCGTCGGTGGAGAGTTGGCTGGACGACTGGAACCCCCCGCGTGACCGCAAGGCCGCCGCAGCCCTGGATGATTCGTTGCAGGCCATTCTGGATTTGACCGATGACGATGTCGATCAGCCTATTGCCCCGCGGGTAAACGATGATCCTGGGTATTTCAGCGTGAGCCGGCGGCGGCTGGAAGAATTTTCTGCTGCGGTGTGGGCCGTGTACGACATGCGCGACCTGTGGCGTAGCTTGGGCCCACGCGTTGAGTCCGCCCGCAAGGACGACAAACCCGGTCGCAACGACCCCTGTTTTTGCGGCAGCGGCAAGAAGTACAAAAAGTGCCACGGCGCGGGCTAACTCCACGCATTTTTACCAAGGCAGCGTGCTCCCATCGTGATTGAAAAACCCGCCTGAGTCTTTGGCGGCCAATCCGTCGATCACCGCCAATAGTCTGGCGGCGCACTCAGTGGAGGTTTGTACCTCCAACCCCGTCTTGGCAAAAGATGACGACAGCGTGGTGGCCACCGTGCCCGGGTGCAGCACCACGCAAACGGTGTCGGGTGCGCGCCTGCGAAGCTCAATGGCAGCCGTGTGAACGAGCTGGTTCAGCGCCGCCTTGCTGGCGCGGTAGCTGTACCAGCCGCCCAGGCGGTTGTCGCCAATGCTGCCGACTTTGGCTGACAGGCTGGCGAACACCGCTTTGCCGCTTTTGGGCAGCAGCGGCAAAAAATGCTTCATCAACAGTGCTGGGCCAATCGCGTTGATGGCGAAGGCTTGCGCCATTTGAAATGGATCGAGTTGCTGCCAGGATTTCTCGGGCTGCATGCCGTGGCCATGCAGCGCGCCCGTGGCATCCAGTACCAGTCGAACTGGCAGCTCGAGGCTTGAGATGTGCTGTGCGCAGGCTTGGATGCTGGCCTCACCGAGTAAATCCAGCGCAGGCTGCGTTGATCGGGACAAGCCGATCACCTGCGTAAATGGTGAGTTAGCCTGAAGCTGCGCCAATACGGCAGCGCCAATGCCGCCTGTCGCGCCGATAACGACGGCGACGCTGTCAGTTGAAAAAGATGTGAGCATGATGTCTTTTGCGTTAGATGACGCGTGGCAGGGCAGATGCCAAAAAATCAAACACCGCGCGGATACGTTGGCTGGTGCGGATTTCCCGGTGAACCGTGAGCCACATCGGCAGCTCGGGCAGTGCCAAATTGGGCAGGATGGCGAGAACCTCAGGGTCGGTGCGTGCCACATAGTTCGCGAAAAATCCTATGCCTAGCCCAGCGCGAACCGCCTCCCACTGCACGATCAAGTCGTCTGTGCGAAAGGCAAAAGCTTCGCGGGAAATGCTCTGCCCGAATGCGCGAAAGCCGCGAACGATGTCGTCGCCTTTGTCATAGCCAATCAGATCGTGGCCAATCAAGTCCATCGGCTGCTTGGGCGTGCCACGGTGGGTCAGGTGGTCGCGCGAGGCATAAGTTCCCACTTTCACGGCACCGATGTCTTGATAAATTGATTAGTTAAATCAAAATGCTATATAATAAGTAGCATATTGTGCATGGTATTCGGGAGCTAAGACCTCATTTGAT
>JANOTE010000278.1:0-3264 GCA_031416195.1 Rhodoferax sp. | reverse complement strand
TTGGTGTAAATGCCTTGGGGCGGCCAAGCCACGGCGTACAGCAGCTTCATGCCCTGGCCCGCCAGCAGTTTTTCCAGCGCGGGTTTTTGCGCGTCATAAAGGCGGCGCGAATCGGCATACGAGGTCGCCAAAAACGGGATGCCATCGGTGCCGTACACCGGGTTCTCGTTTTCATGGTTTGCCAGCAAAATTTCGCCCAGTTGGGCCTGCCCGCTTTGCACCGCGCGCTTGATTTCGTTGGCTTTGAACAGCGACGCGTTGGCGTGGACGGTGATCTTGAGCTTGCCCGCTGTCGCCTTGTCGACATCGCTGGCAAAAGCGACCAGATTTTCGCTGTGGAAGTTGCCAGCGGCATAGGCAGCCGGCAAATCCCACTTGGTTTGGGCGGTAGCGCCAAACGCCAGGGTCGCCGCAGCTAAAGTGAGTGCATAGGAGAGCGAAGAAGAGAGCGCAATTTTGAAGTTCATAAAAAGCTCCGTCAGAAAATAGGGTAAGTGACTGATTTGCAAAATCTGAAGGATAGATGCAAAAGGCGCGCCAGTTCACCCGTGTATTCCCCCGATGAGTTGGCAGGATTGAGGCATCATTCAAACTCAAGCCATCGTGATCACCCGTTTTGCCTTCAAGACAGCACTGCCGGATAAGCGGCTATATTGGCCGTCTGTACAACTCAAGCCCTGATGGGTTCCCGATGAGAAAATCAACCGTCAACGAAGCGGGCGCGCCGGCCACCGAGTCCGACGAGGTGTTCGACCAGGCGGCCGAGTTGTTTCGCGTGATGTCGGCCCCGATGCGCCTGAAAATCATCAGCAGCCTGTGTACCTCGGAGAAAAACGTGACGCAACTGCTGACCGAGATCAACACCACCCAGCCCAACGTGTCGCAGCACCTTAACACGCTGTACCACGCGGGTGTGCTGAGCAAGCGGCGTGAGGGTGTGCAGATTTTCTACCGTATCGTGAACGACCGCGCCGCCCAGATGTGCCGCGCGGTGTGTACGCAGATTGCGATTGCGGTTGACCACTACGTCATCTGATGATGCAACAAGCCATTACGGGTTTGTCCTCAAGTCCGTTGCAACTATAAATATTACGATCAATTTGTATAAAGCCCGCTGATCGATTTTGCTGATTCAATAACCACATTGGAGTTCCCATGAATATGTCACCTAGCAAGCCTGTATTGCGGCCAATCGTCTTTGCGATGCTGTTGACCACTGTCAGCGCCTTCGCCCAACCGAGCGATTTACAAGCGCGAAGCATCGCCGCCTCGTGCTCGGCCTGCCACGGTACCAATGGCCTGGCCGCCCCCGGCATGGTGGCGCTGGCGGGCTACCCGCGTGGCGACATGATCAAAGCCATGGCTGATTTCAAAAGCGGCGCGCGCCCTGCCACGTTGATGCATCAAATGTCAAAGGGCTACAGCGAGGCGCAGGTGCAAGCCATCGCCAGCTACTTTGCCGCCCAGAAAAAATAAGGACCACATCATGACTGCATCAAACATGACCGAATCAATGCTTAACCGCCGCTCGTTCGTCAAAACATCCGGGGCGCTGTTGGCCGCGTCGTCTGCGCTGGGCCTGGTTTCGGGTTGCGCCTCCATCGGCAGCGGCCCCAAAGTGGTCGTGGTGGGTGGTGGCTTTGGCGGGGCCACCGCTGCCAAATATGTGCGCATGTGGTCAGACTACGGCATTCAAGTCACGCTGGTCGAGCCTAACGCTGCATTCGTCTCGTGCCCCATCTCCAACCTGGTATTGGGCGGCAGCAAATCGATGGCCGACATCACCACGCCCTACGACAACCTGGCAAAACGCCACGGTGTGAACCTCGTGCGCGACACGGTTTCCAGCATCGATGCTGATAGACGTATCGTCAAACTTGCCAGTGGTGGCGAGCTGGTTTATGACCGCCTGATCCTCTCGCCCGGTGTCGATTTCATGTGGGATACGCTGCCCGGCATGAACCAGCGCGGCGCGCAGGACAAAGTGCTGCACGCCTGGAAGGCCGGGCCGCAAACACTTGCCCTGCGCCGGCAGTTGGAGGCCATGCCGGATGGCGGCGTGTACGCGATGTCGATTCCGCTTGCCCCTTACCGCTGCCCGCCTGGGCCGTATGAGCGTGCATGCCAGGTGGCGAGCTATTTCAAAGCGGCCAAGCCCAAATCCAAGGTGCTGATTTTGGATGCGAATGACGATGTCACCTCGAAGGCTGGCCTGTTCAAAAAGGCCTGGGCAGATCGCTATGCAGGCATCATCGAATACCGCGCCAAGCACGTCGCCACCGATGTGGATGCGGCCACCAACACGCTGAAATTCGAGTTCAACGAGGACGTGAAAGCCAGCGTTCTGAACGTGATACCCGCCATGCGCGCGGGCGAAATCGCGGTGAAATCTGGCCTGGCCACGGCCAACAAACGCTGGTGCGAGGTGGACTTTTTGACCTTCGAATCCACGGCTGCCAAAAACATCCATGTGCTGGGCGACTCGATTCAAATCGCAGCGCTGATGCCCAAGTCAGCCCACATGGCCAACCAGCATGGCAAGACCTGTGCGGCGGCGGTGGTGGCTTTGCTCGGCGGCCAGGCCCCCAACGATTCACCCATCTACAACAACACCTGCTACAGCTTTGTAAGCGCCGATGAAGTCGTACACGTGGCCAGCGTACACCGCTACGATGCCGAGAAGAAAACCATGCTGACGGTGGCCGGCGCGGGTGGCGTGTCAGCCGCAGCCAGCGCGCTGGAAGGCGCTTACGCGATGGGCTGGGCGCAGAATATTTGGGCGGATACGTTGGCTTGAAGGTTTGGTTTGACTTCAAACTTTACGCATCAACCCATCCAGCCGCGCATCCCAATTGGCACCGGGCAGCAGCGTGGCCAAGCCTACATCGGTGATTGAAAAATTGCGATTGAACACCTGCGCCAGCACCGCGCGGTAGTCGTGGTGGGCGGGTAGGTCGCGCGCGTCGTTCAGGTTGCCGCGTGCCAGGCCCGTCCACTGGCCGTGCCACTTGCCGCCGTTGACGCGGTTGCCGATCATCCACAGCGCATTGCCAAAGCCGTGGTCGGTGCCGCGCGTTCCGTTCTCGGCACTGGTGCGGCCAAATTCGCTCATGACCAAAATCACGTCCCCGTTGTCGTTGAAATCCTGGCGCAATTGCGTGATGCCACGTGCCAGATTCGCCAGGTTGTTGGCAAGCTGGCCGGTGGCGTTGCCCTGGTTGGCATGGGTGTCCCAGCCGCCAGCGGACAGAAAGCCGATGGACA
>JANOTE010000277.1:0-6235 GCA_031416195.1 Rhodoferax sp. | reverse complement strand
TCGTCCGCGACGATCTGGCAGACTTTGGTGTTCAGCCCCTGGCCCATTTCGGTGCCGCCGTGGTTAACCTGCACACTGCCATCCAGGTAAACATGCACCAAAGCGCCCGCCTGGTTGAACAGCGTGGCGGTGAAGCTGATGCCAAATTTGACAGGCGTGATGGCGATGCCGCGCTTGATCGTGGTGTGGCCGCGGTTCCAGGCCGCGATCTGATTCTGCTCTTTACGGTAATCAGATGATTGCTCCAACTGCGATAGCAAGGGGTGCAGAATATTGTCTTCCACCTTCATCTGGTAGTGCGTGACGTTGCGCTCGTCAATGCCGTAGAGATTGCGTTTGCGAACATCCAGCGGATCGATCTTCAAGACTTGCGCAATGTCGCCCATGATGGCCTCAGTCACGATCATGCCTTGCGGCCCGCCAAAACCGCGAAAGGCAGTGTGGCTTTGCGTATTGAGCTTGCAGCGGTACGAGGCGATCTCCACATCCTCCAGAAAATACGCGTTGTCCGCATGAAAAACGGCGCGGTCTGCCACCGGGCCAGACAGGTCGGCGCTGAAGCCGCAATTCACAGCCATGGTCAACTTCAAGCCACACAAACGCCCGGTATCGTCGAAGCCCGCGGTGTAGTCGTAGGCAAACGGGTGGCGCTTGCCGGTGATCAGAAAGTCATCGTCCCGATCCAGCCGCAACTTGACGGGGCGTTTGACTTTGTGCGCTGCAATCGCCGCCCACACGGCCAGGTGGCCAGCCTGCGTTTCCTTGCCGCCAAAGCCACCGCCCATGCGTCGGCATTCCACGCGGACCGCATGGTTGTCCAGCCCCAGTGCGTGGGCCACCCAGTGCTGCACTTCGCCAGGGTGCTGCGTGCTGGAATGCACCAGCCACTGGTTTTGCTCCTGCGGCAGCGCGTAGGCGACCTGGCCTTCGAGATAAAAGTGCTCCTGCCCGCCGACTTCCAGCGTGCCGTTCAAGCGATGCGGTGCCCGTGCCAAAGCGCTGGCTGCATCACCTCGTCTGACAAATACCGGCGGCAGCACATAGCTCTGTGCCGTCATCGCGTCCTTTACGCTCAAGATGGCGGGCAGGGGTTCGATGTTGAGTTTCACCTTGCGCGCGGCGTGGCGGGCTTGCATCACAGTGTCAGCCACGATCAGGCCGACCACCTGGCCCACATGCTGCACTGAGTCCGTCGCAAAAATAGGTTCATCGCCGATGAACGAAGCCAACATCGCGTGGCCTGGAACGTCACCCGCCAGCACACAGGCGCGAACACCAGGCATCAACAGTGCGGTGGATGCGTCAACGCCCAACAGCTTGCCGTGGGCTTTTGTTGACATGATCGGTGCCGCGTGCAGCGTGCCTTTGATCTCGGTTAGGTCGTCAATGTAGGTGGCCACCCCGGTCACTTGCGCCACGGCACTTTCATGCGGTTTGGAAGTACCCGAAGCAAACCGGGGCAACAGATTTGGCGGCGGCATTTTCTCGGGTGCGTTCACAGGGGAGCCTCATGCGATAGCAGTTGATCCGGGTCAAACGATTCGAGACTGATCTGTTCTTCACCCTGGCTTGTCCGCCAAAAGCGCTGCAGCAAATTTCCCAGCACCTGTGTGCGGTAATGACTTGAAGCGCGCATGTCCGAGATCGGCTGGAACTCCTGGCGTAGCACGTCCATCGCCAGTTTGACCGTGCTGATCGTCCAGGGTTGACCCTTCAAAGCTACCTCGGTCTTGACTGCACGCACAGGCGTTGCAGCCACACCGCCCACACCGATTGAGGCGGACGCGACGACTCCGTTGTCCATATGCAGATGCACACCCAGGCAAACAGCCGAAATGTCGTCTTCGAAGCGTTTGGACACTTTGTAAATTCGGCTCACCTCACTTGCTTGAGGCCGAGGGATTTTGATCCAAGCCAGAACTTCGTCTGACGCCATCACGTTTTGTCGGTAACCGGTGTAGAGCTTTTCAAGCGGCATTTCGCGATGGACGATGCTGTCTTTGTGCATGCGCATCAGCACCACGTTGGAACCCAGCGCGATCAGCAGAGGCATGCTGTCGCCAATCGGCGAGCCGTTGGCCACGTTGCCGCCCAGCGTGCCTGAGTTGCGCACCGGCAGGCCCGCAAAACGAAGTGCGAAGGCGCGCAACTGGGGGCGGTCTTGCACCAAGGCGGCAAACGCATCGTGCAGCGACACCGCTGCGCCAATCGCGATGTGGTGTCGATACTTTTCAACGCGCTTTAATTCGCGCACCTGGGTTACATCCAGCACCTGGTCAAAATTCATGTGCAGCTTGTTTACCCACAGGCCCACATCGGTGCAGCCCGCCACAAGCTGCGCTTTGGGAAGCCGTGCTCGGTGCCAGAGCAGGTCATGCAGATTTTGCGGCGAAATATAAGTAGTTTTTACCTCTGGCTCCCGAATGCCGTGCTTAAGCAGCTCTAGTTGCTGTAGCAAGCTGACTTCATCAATGGGCGATGCCTTCAAAGCCCCCATCACCTGCGCCGCATCCAGAATTGGCCGATACCCAGTGCAGCGGCACAGGTTGCCGGACAGGTCTTCAATCGCCTGTTCGCGAGAAATCGTTTGGCCCATTCGCAGCCTGTTTTGGTACATCGCAAACAGGCTCATGACGAACCCTGGCGTGCAAAATCCGCATTGTGATCCATGGCAGTTGACCATCGCCTGCTGCGCGGGATGCAGGCTGCCGTCACTGGCCACCAAGTCTTCAGCCGCCCACACAGCCATGCCGCTGACTGAGTGCGCGAAACGAATGCAACTGTTCACCGCGCGGAAGCTGACTTTTCCGTACAGTGCTTCGCCAAGCACCACCGTACAGGCCCCGCAGTCGCCCTCGTTGCAGCCCTCCTTGACCGACGTGCAGCTCAAATCCTCGCGCAACACCTGCAGCAGCGTGCGCGTGGGTGATACATTGGGCAGCGTTACAACCTCGCCGCGTCTGATAAAGTTTATTGAATTCGCAGTCATGTTCAGTATCAACATCAGCACTCAACACCAGCTCATACTGTAGCGCTCTATGGCCATTTTGACAGGCGCAGATATGCCGTCCAGCTCGGTGCCCCGTTTGCTTTTGACAGGCATCACCAAGCGCTACCCAGCCGTGGTGGCCAACAGCGATGTATCGCTGACCGTTTTACCGGGTGAAACCCATGCGGTTTTGGGTGAGAACGGGGCGGGAAAATCGACGCTGATGAAGATCATCTACGGCTCGGTCAAGCCTGATGCAGGCAGCGTTAGCTTCAATGGCAAAGTCGTGTACATCCGCAGCCCGCAGGAAGCACGGGCTTTGGGCATCAGTATGGTGTTTCAGCACTTCAGCCTGTTTTCAACCATCACTGTGGCTGAAAATGTCTGGCTGGGTTTGGACAAAAGCTTGACCTTCGCAGAAGTCACACAGTCCATCACGGCCAAGGCCACCGAATATGGGCTGGACATTGACCCCAGCCGCCCGGTACACACCTTAAGCGTGGGTGAAATGCAGCGGGTGGAAATCATTCGCGCCTTGCTCACCAACCCGCAGTTGCTCATTCTTGACGAACCCACCTCCGTGCTCACGCCGCAAGCGGTCGAGAAGCTGTTTGTGGTGTTGCAGAAGCTGTCTTCCGAAGGTTGCAGCATCTTGTACATCAGCCACAAGCTGCATGAAATTCGCGAGCTGTGCACCGCTTGCACCGTGCTGCGCGGCGGCAAAGTGACTGGGGTTTGCAATCCAGCCAACGAATCCAATGCCTCGCTGTCGCGCATGATGATCGGGGCCGAACCCGCGCAATTGTTACACCGCGAATCCAACGCGGGTGCGGTGGTGCTGAAGGTCTCGAATTTAAAGCTTGCGCGGGAGGACCAGTTTGGTGTCGATTTGAATGGCATCAACCTGGACGTGAGGGCGGGCGAGGTGGTGGGTATTGCGGGCGTGTCGGGCAACGGTCAAAAGGAATTGCTCTACGCACTTTCGGGGGAGGACGTGCGTGCGCCAGCGGGGTCGATCAGCATTGGCGCGGTGGACGTCTCCGGCCTGCACCCCGGCCAGCGGCGTAAGCTGGGTTTGCAGTTCGTTCCGGAAGAGCGGCTGGGTCGTGGTGCAGTGCCCACAGTGGGCCTGGCGCACAACCTGCTGTTGACGCGCGACGAGGCTTTGTCAAATACCGGGTTCGCTGGCGGCTGGATCAACCTAGGCAAGCTCGAAGCGCAGGCCAGCGCCATCATCCAGCGCTTCAACGTCAAAGCAGGCGGCGCAAATTCTGCCGCCCGTTCACTGTCGGGCGGCAACTTGCAAAAATTTATTGTGGGCCGCGAGATTGATGCCAAGCCCAAGCTGCTGATCGTCTCGCAGCCCACCTGGGGTGTTGACGTGGGTGCTGCGGCGCAGATTCGCGGGGCTATTCTTGCGCTGCGGGATGCGGGCTGCGCCGTACTGGTGGTCAGCGAAGAGTTGGATGAGTTGTTTGAAGTGAGTGACCGCCTGCACGTGATTGCGCAGGGTCGGCTGTCGCCCTCGGTGCCAGTTGCCGATGCCACGGTTGCGAAAATTGGCGAGTGGATGAGCGGCTTGTGGGACAGCAAGGCAGCGCTGCCGGAGCCCGCACATGGCTAGTTTTGGCATCAAGCTTGAGGCCCGGCCCGAGCCGTCGAAGCTCTGGAGCTTCGCATCGCCCCTGCTGGCGCTGCTGGTCACCGTCATCATCGGCATCATCATGTTTGTGGCCCTGGGCAAAGACCCGCTCAAGGGGCTGGAGATGTTCTTCTGGCTGCCCATTAAAAGCGGCTACGCCATTGGCGAGTTGCTGGTTAAAGCGACACCGCTTCTGATCATTGCACTGGGCCTTGCCGTCTGCTTTCGGGCGAATGTGTGGAACATTGGCGCTGAAGGCCAATACATCATGGGTGCCATGTTCGCGGGGGGTGTAGCGCTTTTGGCCGATAAAACCACGGGCGGCTGGATTGTGTTGCCCATCATTCTGGCGGGCGTATTGGGCGGCATGCTGTGGGCGGGCATTACTGCGCTGCTGCGCGACAAGTTCAACGCCAACGAGATTCTGGTCAGCCTGATGCTGGTTTACGTGGCGGTGCAAGTTTTGAGCTACATGGTGGGCGGGCCGTGGATGGATCCGCAGGGCTTTAACTTTCCTCAGACCAAGACGTTTGACGCAGCAACCCGCATCCCCCGGCTGTTCAGTGGCTCACGCGTGAGCATTGGTGCGCTGTTGGCGGTGGCGGGCGTGGTGGTGGTGTGGGTGTATCTGTTTCGCACGCGGGCCGGATTTGCGCAGCAAGTCGGTGGCTTAGCCCCTGCAGCAGCGCGCTATGCAGGTTTTTCATCGCGCAATGCCTTGTGGACGGCGCTCCTCATTTCTGGCGGTGCGGCCGGGCTGTCAGGCGCGTTGGAAGTGGCCGGGCCGATTGGCCAGCTCACCATTTACGTGCCTGCGGGCTACGGTTTTGCCGCGATCATCGTGGCGTTTGTGGGGCGGCTGCACCCGGTGGGCATGGTGTTTTCAGCCTTGCTGATGAGCATGTTTTACATCGGCGGCGAGATGGCGCAATCCCGCTTGGGGTTAACCAAATCGCTCACGGGCGTGTTCCAGGGCTTGCTACTGTTTAGCTTGCTGGCGTGCGACACGCTGATCAATTACAAACTTGTTTTCAAAAAGGCGGCTTGATGGAATCCTACGCATTGCTGATCGCCGCCACACTGAATGCGGGCACAGTGCTGGCATTGGCCTCACTCGGTTTGCTGATCAACGAAAAAGTTGGCATCGTCAACCTGGGGGCCGAGGGCATGATGCTGTGCGCCGCCATTGCCGGGTTTGCCACCGTGGTTCATACAAGCAATGATTGGCTGGGTTTTGCGGCTGGCATGGGTGCGGGGGCTCTGCTGGCAACTATTTTCGGCGTGCTGGTAATTTGGCTCAACACCAACCAGTACGCCACAGGTTTAGCACTAACCCTGTTCGGCACGGGTTTCTCGGCGTTTGCAGGCACCGCTTTTGTGCAAGCCAAGATTCCCGAGCGAGGTAGCTTTGCAGTCCCCCTGCTGGCGGACAGTCCGTTGATCGGCCCCGCCTTGTTTCGCCATCACCCGTTGGTTTACCTAGCAGTCGCGTTGACGGTCGGCTTGGTTTGGTTTTTGTACCGCACGCGCAGCGGCTTGGTGCTGCGCAGCGTGGGTGAAAGCCCCGAGTCAGCGCACGCCTTGGGCTACCCGGTGCGGCGCAT
>JANOTE010000276.1:0-3305 GCA_031416195.1 Rhodoferax sp. | reverse complement strand
GTGCTGGTAGTCGCGTTTCCGCTCTACCTGACTTTTGTGGCGTCCACCCACTCGGTAAGCGACATCGTGCAGGCACCCATGCCGCTGCTGCCCGGCTCGCACATGGTGGAAAACTACACGGCCGCGTGGAATGGCACCGGTGGCGGCAATGGCTCCAAGGCGCCGGTCGGGCAGATGATGGTGGTGAGCCTCGTCACGGCCTTGGTCATCGCGCTGGGCAAGATTGCGATCTCGCTGCTGTCGGCGTTTGCCATCGTGTATTTTCGGTTTCCGTTTCGCATGTTTTTCTTCTGGGCCATCTTCGTTACGCTGATGCTGCCGGTTGAGGTGCGCATTCTGCCGACCTACAAAGTTGTGTCTGATCTGGGCATGCTCAACAGTTATGCAGGGTTGACAGTGCCGCTGATTGCGTCCGCCACGGCGACATTTTTGTTCCGGCAGTTTTTTCTCACTGTTCCCGAAGAGCTGGTGGAAGCCGCCCGCATCGATGGCGCAGGCCCGATGCGCTTCTTTTGGGACGTGCTCCTACCACTGTCCAAAACCAGTATCGCGGCGCTGTTCGTGATTCAGTTCATTTATGGCTGGAACCAGTATTTATGGCCGCTCCTGGTCACCACCAACGAGAACATGTACCCGGTGGTGATCGGCATCAAGCGCATGATCTCGGGCGGTGACGCGCAGACCGAGTGGAGCGTGGTAATGGCCACCGCGTTGATGGCGATGATTCCTCCTGCGTTGGTCGTAATGCTAATGCAGAGGTGGTTTGTCAAAGGTCTTGTGGACACGGAAAAATAACAATCTGATATGGCCTCGATCACCATCAAAAACGTCGTCAAACGGTACGGCAAGGGCAAAACAGCCAACCAAGTCATCCACGGCGTGAACGCCGACATCAAGGATGGCGAATTCATCGTCATCGTCGGCCCCTCGGGCTGCGGCAAGTCCACGCTGTTGCGCATGGTGGCGGGGCTGGAAGAAATAACCGAGGGTGATATCTCCATTGGCAACCGCGTCGTCAACAAGCTGGAGCCGTCTGAGCGCGACATTGCCATGGTGTTCCAAAACTACGCGCTGTACCCGCACATGAGCGTGTTTGACAACATGGCCTACGGCCTGAAGATCAAGAAAGTGCCGGTTGACGAAATCAAGACCCGCGTTGACAAAGCCGCCAAAATTCTGGAGCTCGGTGCCCTGCTGCAAAGAAAGCCGCGCGAACTCTCAGGCGGGCAGCGCCAGCGCGTGGCGATGGGCCGCGCCATCGTGCGTCAGCCGCAGGTGTTTCTGTTTGATGAACCGCTCTCCAACCTTGATGCCAAACTGCGCGCGCAGACCCGGCTTGAGATCCAAAAGCTGCATCGCGAGTTGGGCATTACCTCGCTGTTTGTCACGCATGACCAGGTCGAGGCGATGACGCTGGCGCAGCGGATGATTGTGATGAACGCAGGACGCATGGATCAATTTGGCACGCCCGAAGAGGTCTACGCCCGCCCTGCTTCCACCTTTGTCGCCAGCTTCATCGGCTCGCCACCCATGAACCTGCTGAACAACGCTCCGAACGTGCAAAACGGCGGCAAAGCAGGCGCCATCCTGGGCATTCGGCCCGAGCATTTGGACGTCACCCCCACCGGCTGGCCGTTGAAGGTCGAAGCGATTGAAACCCTGGGTGCCGAGCGCCTGGTCTACAGCAGCATGAACGGCGAACAGATGATCGTGCGCATCGACGAGCAGCACACGCCGCCCGCGATTGGCAGCACCTTTTACGTCACCCCGCGCGCGGATCGGCTGCATTGGTTTGACAACGAATCCGGGAAAAGAATTTAGACCATGGCAAACAACAATTGGCCCTACCCGCGCTGGATCGCCCACCGAGGCGCTGGCAAGCTCGCGCCTGAAAACACATTGGCCGCATTCCGGCTTGGTGCAAGTTATGGCTACCGCATGTTTGAGTGTGACGTGAAGTTGAGCGCTGACGGGGTGCCGTTTTTAATGCACGACTCGACGCTCAGCCGCACCACCAATGCGGCTAACAAGCTAGGCCGCGCCAACGACGAAGTTGCAGGCGACCACCCATGGCAGACGCTATCGCAACTTGACGCAGGCAGTTGGCACTCACGCGCCTACGCGGGCGAGCCGCTGCCCACGTTGGACAACATTGCCGAATTTGTGCAGCGCAACGGTTACGCGCTGAACATCGAAATCAAGCCCACCCCCGGCACCGAGCTCAATACCGGCAAAATCGTCGCCCACGAGGCAGCCCGCCTGTGGAAAGATGCTGCGGTGCCGCCCCTGCTCACGTCCTTTGAAGTCGATGCCCTCAACGGTGCCTACGCCGCAGCGCCGCACCTGCCGCGCGGCCTGCTGCTCAATGAAATGAAGCCCAACTGGCTGGAAATCGCCCTGCAGCTCGACTGCGTGGCCATCGTCTGCAACCAGGTGCTGTGGGACCAATTCAGCGTGGCCCAAGCCCACAGCGCAGGCTTCAAAGCTTTAAGCTACACCGTCAACGACGATTGGGCCGCCCAGCGCTTGATTGACCTGGGCACGGATGGCATCATCACCGACCGGGTGGATTTGTTCACGCCGGTGGCGATGAGCGATGCGGTTTGATGGCAGAATACATTTGCTATTAAATAAATAGCTGTTTGTGCAACATATTCGTGGGTTAGAGCATATTTTTGTTGAATATTTTGCTGTTTTTAGCAGTTTCGAACAGATAATTAACTTGCAGGTTAATTTTTAATAGAACCGCTGCGCCAGCCCCGCACCATCACCCACTGGCAGCTCGCGCTCAAAACCACCAGCGCGGCATAGGTCGCCATCTTGCCGTCACGGCCAAAGAACCAAAGCCCCACCAGCAAAACGCTCAAACAGATGGCGAAATTAAGCGCGAGTTGAGGCCACGGCCCCGTCAGCGGTATCTGCCTTTTGCGCCCCAATCGCGAGAGCGCGACCATCACGCCTGACACGAACGCGGCGGGTGCCATGAAGTTCAGCAGATGAAGAAGAAGGTCGGGCAATGGCATGCAGACGGTGAATAGATGAAGGGAATCACACATGAAGCGCGTTGGACTGCGCTTCACATTTTATAATCAGGCCATGGCAGTTTGGGCTCTGGGCATCAATCACAACACCGCACCGCTGGATTTGCGCGGTCGCTTCGCCTTTGCGATCGATCAGGTAGAGCCCACGCTGGCGAGTTTGCGCAACGCGCTGTCGGGGCCTGAAGCGGCCATTATTTCTACCTGCAACCGCACCGAAATTTACTGTGCGGGTGGGCCACCATCGTCCAATGCGATGGATCAAAC
>JANOTE010000275.1:0-2667 GCA_031416195.1 Rhodoferax sp. | reverse complement strand
AAGCGCCGTATTCTGCCGCAAGCACTGAATCTTTGCAAAGTACACGGCCAACGACCTCACGTCCCACTGAACTGCGCTACCCGCCTCTGCACAAACGAAGCCACGCCCTCCTTCGCGTCATCCGAGTTCGACAGACGGCTTTGCACGTCGATGAAATCATGCATCGCAACGACCGGGTCGTGCTCAATGGCTTTGAGTACGTTCAGGCGCGTGGCGACCACGGCCAGCGGCGCTTGGGCGGCGATGGTTTGCGCGATCTTCAGCGCTTCATCCAGCTCGCTTCCTGTGGGTACGACTTTTTGCACGAAGTTCAAACGCAGCGCCTCGCTACTTCCAAACTCATCGCCCGTGAGCAGGTGCAACAGCGCGTTGCCCGCGCCCGCGCGCTCGGCCATGCGCAGCGTGGCACCGCCGGTGGCCATGATGCCGCGCTTGACTTCGAGCTGCGAGAAGCGGCAATCGTCTGCGGCGACCACGATGTCGGCCGCCAGCATCAGTTCAATACCCAGCGTGTAGGTGATGCCTTTGACGGCGACCACCATCGGCTTGGTTCTGCGCCGATAGCCCGGCATGGCAAGATCCAGTGGATCAACCAGGCCCAGCGGCACCGCCTTCACGCCTGCGCGCATCAGCGGCGCAATCGTGGGCAGGTCAAGCCCGGCGGTGAAGTGCGCACCTGCCGCATACAGCACGCCCACGCGCAGCTCTGGGTCGTCGTCCAGCAGGGTGTAAGCCTCGCCCAATTCGCGGAACATTTTGGGGGTGAAGCCGTTGCGCTTGTTGGGGCGGTTGATGCAGATCAGCAAAACGCTGTCTTGTACGGTGCAGTCGACACTGCCTTCGGGGTGAATTTCGGCATGAATTTCGGTCGAAGCGAATCCGCTTTGATCAGGGTTTACAGGGGTGTTCATTAAAGTCTTCTCCTTAAAATTTTTTGTGGTTTCTGGTCTATCTTCGGCGCATTCGCGATTTTGGCTTTTCTTTTTGCAGTATGCCAAAACAAAATCGTTTGAAATTGATTGGTTTGATAAATGCTTGACTACATCATCATCGGTGCAGGCTCTGCAGGCTGCGTTTTGGCGGCGCGCTTGACCCAAGATCCGAACGTGCGCGTAGCGCTGCTCGAAGCAGGCGCTGCCGACACGAGCGTGCTGATCCACTGCCCAGCAGGCCTGGCGCTGATGGCCAAGGCCGGTGGCAGCAACAACTGGCAGTTTCAAACCGAACCGCAACCCGGCCTGAATGGCCGCAAGGGCTACCAGCCGCGCGGGCGCGTGCTGGGCGGCTCCAGCTCAATCAACGCGATGATTTACGCGCGTGGCCAGCAGGCTGATTACGACCATTGGGCTGCAGAAGGCAACGAAGGCTGGTCATTCAAGGACGTGCTGCCCTACTTCAAACGCGCCGAACACAACGAGCGCGGTGCCGATGCACTGCATGGCACGGGCGGCCCCTTGAATGTCAAAGACCTGGCCAGCCCCAACCTGTTTTGCCCGGTTTTTATAGAGGCTGCGGTGCAGGCGGGGTTCGTACATAACCACGACTTCAATGGCCCTTCGCAGGACGGCGTAGGCATGTTCCAGGTCACCCACAAAAACGGCGAGCGCTGGAGCGCAGCCAAGGGCTACCTCACGCCGAATCTGGCACGGCCCAATCTGCAGGTGATCACCAGCGTACACACCACGCGCATCCTGATGGACGGCATGCGCGCCGTAGGTGTGGAATTCAGTCAGGGTGGCGAGATCAAGCAACTCAAATGCTCACACGAAGTGCTGTTGAGCGCAGGCGCATTGCAGTCGCCACAAATCCTGATGCTGTCGGGCATTGGCCCTGCTGCGCATCTGGCCGATAAAGGCATTGCCGTGGTACACGACCTGCCGGGCGTGGGCCAGCAATTGCATGATCACCCGGACGTGGTGCTGGTGGCCAATGCGCCGCATTTGAAAGACCTGTTTGGCATCACGCTCGGTGGCATGTGGCGCGCGATCAAGGGCATGTGGGATTGGCGCAAGCTGCGCACCGGCATGCTCACCACAAATTTTGGCGAGGCAGGCGGGTTCATCAAAAGCCAGCCAAGTGAGTCAGCGCCTGATGTGCAATTGCATTTCGTCATTGGCAAGCTGGTGGACCATGGCCGCAAAACCACCTTTGGATTGGGCTACTCCTGCCACGTCTGCCTGCTTCGACCGATCAGCCGTGGTAGCCCGAAGTTGGCATCCAAAGACCCCATGGCCGCGCCGCTGATTGACCCCAACTTTTTAGGCGAACGCGACGACATGGACCGCCTGATGCGCGGCTTCAAAGTGATGCGCAACATCCTGGCCCAACCGGCGTTCAAGAGCCAGGGCGGGATTGAATCCGCCGCATCAATCAACATGAAGACCGACGCGCAGATCGAGCAGTTCATCCGCAACCATGCCGACACCATCTACCACCCGGTGGGCACCTGCCGCATGGGGCCTGGCCCGCTGGACGTGGTCGATGCGCAGCTTCGCGTCAAGGGCATCCAAGGCTTGCGGGTGGTCGATGCATCCATCATGCCGCGCATCGTCAGCGGCAATACCAATGCGCCGACCATCATGATTGCGGAGAAGGCGGCGGACATGATCAGGGCGGCGCGTTGAAGGTTCGGCCAGCCAAGACTTCCATAAACTGAGCCGGCGAGTA
>JANOTE010000274.1:0-8405 GCA_031416195.1 Rhodoferax sp. | reverse complement strand
GCGGGTCGGTCAGCACGCCGCTGAAGGCGCGGATGCGGGTGTCGCCCACCACGCCGCGCTCCATCGTGAAGATGCTGGAAGTGCGCAGCCACTTCGCATCTTTGGCGGTGATGTCGATCAGGATACGCACCTTGCCTTGGTCGTCCAACACAATTTTTTGCACCCGGCCAATCGGGAAGCCCGAAAAGGTCAAGTCCATGCCGACTTGCACGCCCTCGGAGTCGTCGGTCATCAGCACCAGACTTTGGGTATTTTCAAACACACCGCGCGCCACCAGCACATAGGCCAGAAAGCCCAGCACCAGCACGGCGGTGAACACCAACAGCAACGCGGCCTTGAACTCCACGTGCTGGATCGGTGATGCAGGCGGCGCGTTGGGATGCGATGGCGCAGGCGCAGGCTCAGACGAATGGGGGGGCGTAGATTCTTCGGGGGACATGCAGCTTTGAATTATGGCGTTCGAGTGGCGGTGGCGCTCGGGTGCGTTGCTTCATACGTACTTCAGCACCAGCGACAGCCCTTCAATAAAAAACAGCGCCATGAACATGCGCACCGTGCCCGGCTGAAGCGCGCTGGCATCGTCGCGGTCATCACCGCGCCGGTCCAGGCTGGCGGCGATGGGGATCACCGCCACGGCCAGGCTGAAGAAAATCACTTTCAGGGCAAAACCCACCGTGACTGAAAAGTCAAACACCTGCCCCACCGTGCGCGCGAACTGGGGCAGCCCAAAACGCGAAAATCCATACACGCCGATGTACGCCAGGAGCAGCGCCACAACGCCGCTGACCACCACCATCGTTAGCACCGAGAAAGCATAGGCAATCACACGCGGCACCAGCTCGTCGCGAATGCGCTCTGTCGTCAAGCCACCCAAGCCACCCAGGTCGCGCGGAATGTAGATGCCCACCACGGCAGGCCGCGTAGCCAGCGCACTGCGCATGGTGACAAAGAGTGCCGCGAACAACGGGATGAACTCCAGCACCAAAATGCGTACCACCATCTCCAGCGCAAATGCCGCCAGGCCATACGAGACGGCGCTGACCACCACCACGCGAATCAGCACCAGGCTGATCAGGCTGGACAAGAGCGTGAACCAGGGCAGGATTTGCCAGGTGGTGACGTGAATCTGGCGCGCCATCATGCTGCGGTTGGTGCGGTCATAGGTGACGGGCGAGAGCACCATCACCACCGCCAGCGCGCCGAAAAATACCACCCGCCGCCAGCCCGCCAGCCAAGCCACGAAGGCCCGCACCAAGCGATAGGGTGGAAAGTCTCTCCACGTGTCAGTTGCAAGAGCGGTCAGGAGGGTCGGGCGCACCATATGGGCCATGATACCCATCGGCAGACCAACGCTGTGTAAGCGCTGGTGGCGAACTGGCAGAAACCATCAATTAACTCCCAGGTTAATTTTTATGCTCAAAATGATCGTTTTTCGAAAATTTATGAATTAATAGGGCGCTACCCCACGATTAATATGCACCATAAACTATATAAATAGTAGCAATTTAAGCCTGTCTGTCTGTGTAGGGCATTCGCAAATCGCACCACGCGCTAGGCTGAAGTGATGGTCGGTTTTGAGCACGGCACGGGCGGGTTCTTGAAACAAGCAGCGGTTTTCTAAATGCCCAGCAAGCCTTTCCAAACAGTACAACAACAACCCAGCTTGCGCCAATGTTCGCGGCGTGTTTGGTGAAGGTCGATTCAGGCCGTGAGGCCCGCACAAATAGCAGTCAGTTGATCGAAAATATCAAACCAGCTCAATCGCGCCAGGGTACGCAGCTACTAGGCTGTCAGCAGTGACCAGCGTGATGCCTTCTGCTGTCGCCTGCGCCACCAAAATACGATCAAACGGGTCTTTGTGAAGGGCTGGCAAGCCCTCCAGAAAAACCGTGTGTGCGCTTTGCAACGGCAACTCGCTGTAACCGTTATCCAACAGACTGCGTCTGAACAAGCTCACGTTCACCTTGAAGTCATCGCGCCCCAAGCCGTTCTTGATGGCGATTTCCCAAATGCTGGCAGCGCTGAAGTACAGGAGACTGTCGAGGTCATTGAAAATCGCGAGCGCTTTGGCAGACAGGCGTTCGGGTGAATGGGCAGCCCACAGCAGCAGGTGTGTGTCCAGCAAGTACTTCAATGCCCACCTGCTGCGAATAGCTTGACGATCTCATCGCCGCCCATGCGGTCAAAATCTTCAGGCACGCTTAACTGACCGCGCATAAAACCCAGCCTGTGCATCACTGTGCTGCTCTCAAGCGAGATGGCAGACACCTTGACCAGCGGTTTGCCCGCCTTGGCGATGATGAACGGCTCACCCTGACGCGCCCGGTCTATCAAGCGCGACAAATGCGTTTTAGCTTCGTGAATATTGACAGTGTGCATAGATGCCTTCAAGCATCTATTCTAAATCAAACTAAGTCCGTGAACTAAGTTTAAAAATTTCACCGCTGCGAATACAAATCCCGTGCATCCCGCTCATACGCTGCCAGGCGGCGCACGGCACGTTCGCGCTGCTCGGGCGTGGTGCTGTTGTGCAGCGTGGCGAAGTTGGCGCAGCTCTCGGTGATGAGCTTGTCGCTGTAGGCGCGGTAGGCGGGGTTGGGAGATTTGTTGGCCCGCTCCAGGTAACCGCGCAGTGCGGCCAGGCCTTCAGCCGGAGTGCGGTTGATGGCGGCGACATTCGAGCCACTGCCCGACCCGGCCCCCGTCGTCTGGCGCAGGGTTTGCAGCAGGTCTTGCTGGCGGCGCTGGCGTTCGGTGTAGCTTGTCTGAGCGTCGAAGCTGGAGGCCTCCAGCGCACCCCGCAGAGCGATCAACTGGCGCTCTTCCAGCGTGCCATAAAACTCCTGAGCCCGTTCTACATTGACTTTGAGGCGCTTCTCAAACACCTCCTTGCCCGAGAGTTGCAACCAGTCATTTCGCCATTCCTTGTTGTTTTTGGCCAGCTTGCCCTCCACGTGCACAATCTGCGCGGGGCTCAGGCTCAAGGCCAGGGTGGCCGTGGTCTTCTCGGCCTGGTTGGTGACTGCATTGAAGCGTACACGCGTTTCTGAGAACAGTTCACACACGGCTGCGGGTGTCACGTCGGCGCTGGCCAATCGCTGCGTTTTTTGAAGCAAATCGGCAATCTTGGGCAGCTCTTCAGTGCGATGCCATTGCAGCAGCCGGGCCATCTCGGTGCGCACAGCAGGGGCTTGCGTGTCGTTGAAGTCGGCGTAAGCATCCAGCCACCAAAAGCCAAACTCGGGCGCATTGTTGTAGGCCAGCTTGATGGCGCTGCAGGCTTGCAGCAGCAGCACGGTGCCTATCAGCAAAAACCGCGACAGCATCTGCCGATTGATAATTCGACGACTGCGCAGGTACAAACTTGGCATTTAGAACCTCAACAAGGAACGAGACATGACAGCAACTGGGAACAATAACGCAGCGAAGGTATCGGCTGTTGACGTGGTCATCATGGCCGCAGGCAAAGGCACGCGCATGAAGAGCCGCTTGCCCAAAGTATTGCACCAACTGGCCGGGCGTGCATTGCTGCAGCACGTGGTCGATACGGCGGCAACTCTACAGGCCCGTAAGATCGTTGTCATCACGGGCCATGGCGCTACAGAGGTTGAAGCAGCGGTGACGAAATCTGCAAGAAAAGCAGACACGATTACTCAACCATTCGAGCTGAAATTCGTCCGCCAGGAGCCGCAAAACGGCACTGGCCACGCCGTGCAACAAGCCGTGCCCGCGCTGGCGGATGACGGCATCGTCGTCGTGCTCTCAGGCGACGTACCGCTCACCCAACCGAATACGTTGACAGACCTGATCGCCGCCTGCGGTGGCAACAAATTGGCCCTGTTGACGCTGGAATTCGCCGACCCGGCAGGCTATGGCCGCATCGTGCGCGATGGCGAGAAAGTGCAGGCCATCGTCGAGCAAAAAGACGCGACGGATGCGCAAAAGCAAATCAAGGAAATCTACAGTGGCATCATGGCGGTGCCAGCAGCGCATCTGAAACGCTGGCTGGCCCGGCTGGACAACAAAAACGCCCAAGGTGAGTACTACCTGACCGACATCGTGAAATTCGCCGTGGCCGATGGCGTGGGCGTGGTGGGCCACAAAATTGATGACGAAGTGCAAGTGGCCGGTGTCAACAGCCCGGTGCAACTGGCCGAGCTGGAGCGCGCCTACCAGATGCGCCTGGCCACCCAATTCATGGAGCAAGGCGTGCGCCTGGCGGACCCGGCGCGCTTTGACGTGCGAGGCCTGCTAACCTGCGCGCAAGACGTGTCGATTGATGTGAATTGCGTTTTCGAGGGCCAAGTGGCGCTGGGGGAAGGCGTGCGCATCGGCGCGAATTGCATCATTGCCAATTGCACGATTGCCGCCGGCGCGACGATTCAGCCCTTCACCCATATTGATGGTGAGAAGCTCGGCGCAAGCGTGGGCGCAGGCGCCATCGTTGGCCCGTTCGCTCGTTTGCGGCCCGGTGCGCGCCTGGGCGAAGACGTCCACATCGGCAACTTTGTCGAAGTCAAAAACTCCACACTTGCCAAAGGCGCCAAAGCCAACCATTTGGCCTACCTTGGCGATGCGGTCGTGGGCGAGCGCGTCAACTACGGCGCGGGCTCGATCACCGCTAACTACGACGGCGCGTTCAAACACACCACCATCATTGAGGCCGACGTTCACATCGGCAGCAACTGCGTGCTGGTGGCCCCCGTCACCATCGGCGCAGGCGGCACGGTGGGCGGAGGCTCCACCATCACCAAAGACACCCCACCCGGCGCACTTAGCGTGGCACGCGGCAAGCAGGCCAGCATCGCCAACTGGAAACGGCCCAGCAAGTGAGCGCAGATTTAGCGCAACTTCAGGCGCAAAACCGTCGGCTGACCGATGAACTCGCGCTCGCCAATTCAGCGCTTCAGCATCTCACTTTCACAGTGCAGCATGACCTGCGCGCACCGCTGCGCCACATCGGCGCATTTGTAAAAGTCATCGAAGAAGACCACGGCCAAGAGCTTGCCGCACCCGTGCTGGCGCATTTGAAAGTGATTGAGGAAGCGGCAGCGGCAGCGACAGCTATCGTGGATGACCTGCATGGCGCATTCAGCCGATAGTGCTCAGCCGATAGGCCGCACCCGTTCCAGCCAGCCTGAAACGCGTTATGAAACCTGTCAATTTGCTATTTAATATATAGCTAACTATGCAATACATACGAGAGCCAGAGCATTATTTAATTTCATGTTTTAGTCAAAGAGAGCTGTTTGGGCGATGAAATTAACTCACAGGTTCGTAATTGAGAAAGCATCTGCCCTCAACCAACAAGTCTTCTATTTGATCTTTGGGGATCGGCCTGGAAATGAAATAGCCCTGAATTTCATCACACAGATTGACACGCATGAATGCGCATTGCGCCTCGGTCTCCACGCCCTCTGCCACAACACGCAGTCCAAGTCCATGCGCCATTGCAATCACGACCTTTGCGATCACAGCGTCCTGTGCGCTCTTGTTGACGTGTTGAACAAATGACTGGTCGATTTTGACCTTGTCAAAAGGGAACAATTTCAGGTAGCTGAGGGATGAGTAACCGGTTCCAAAGTCGTCCAACGCCAGTTTGACACCCGTGCTCTTCAGTTCGCGCAACAATTTTTCACTGTGTACGACATCCTCCATCAACGCGCCCTCAGTAACCTCAATGCAGATCCTGTGCGGCTCGATGGCATACTCCTTGAGCGTTGCTGCTATGTCTTGCACCAGCGACTTATCGCGTAGTTGGACTGGCGATAGATTGACCGAAACTTGGGGCGCGTTGATACCCCGATCCAACCAATCCCGCAGGTCGCGGCAGGAACGCCGCAGAACCCATGCGCCAATGGCAGTGATCAAGCCAAACCGTTCTGCGATGGGTATGAACCTCGCTGGCGGCACGGCCCCAAATTGCGGATGTGTCCAGCGCAACAAAGCTTCCATGCCGTCGATTTCGCCGGTTTGCGTGTCCACAAAAGGCTGGTAATGCAACTGCAGCTGATCCTGCACGATGGCCGTGCGCAACGCTGCCAACAGCGCCATTTCAGCCTTCGATGTCTCAAACAGGTCAACATTAAAAAATCTTTGCTGGCCACAGCCGCTGTCTTTGGCCTGGTGCATTGCGACCTCGGCTGATCGAAAAAGAGTTTCGAAGTTCAGACCGTCAGAGGGGAATATGGCGATACCCACTGACGCGGTGACGTTGACTTCATTTTCGTTGAGCAGGAACGGTTGAGCGACCAAGTTCAGAAGCCTCGTGGCAAGTGGACCAGCACCGTCCGGTGTATCGCCAGGCAGGAGCAATACGAACTCATCGCCGCCAACGCGCGCCACAGTGTCTTGCTCGCGCAGCGCAGCGCAAATTCGCCCGACCAACTGCTGAAGCAATTCATCCCCAACAGTATGTCCCAGTGTGTCGTTGACCAGCTCGAAGCGGTCTATCGCCAAAACCATCATTGCTAGGGGTTTGCCGTCACGCTGGGCCATGCTTATATCGTGCTTGCATCGGTCAGCCAGTAAAGTACGGTTGGGTAGTCCCGTCAAAACGTCAAAATGTGACAGCCAGGATATCCGTTCTTGGGCATCCCGCTGCGCGCTTATGTCGCTGGACGTACTGACGTAGTTGCAGATGGAACCGAGGTCGTCCCGAACCACACTGATGGTCAACCACTCAGGGTATTCAACACCGTCTTTTCGCCTGCTCCAGACTTCTCCTTGCCAAGCGCCTTTGGTTTCGATGGCTTTCCACATCGCCCTGTAAAACACACTATCCTGGCGGTCGGACTTAAGTTGACTGGGGTTTTTACCTATCACCTCGGCTTGCGTGTAGCCCGAAATCGCTGTGAACGCTTGGTTCACCATGACCACTAGGCACTGAGCGTCGGTCACTATGATGCTTTCGTGGCCTTGGGCGAGTACTTGGGCTGCCAGCTTGAGTTGCATTTGTTGCGACTTGAATTTCGTGATGTCGCGTTGAATTCCCACAAAATGGGTTACGGTTCCATCCGCGCCAAAAACAGGATTCAAGGACAGTTCGTTCCAGAAAGGAGTGCCGTCCTGCCTGTAGTTCAGCAGCTCACCTGTAAATTGCTGGCCCCTATCCAGCGCCACGCGAATGTCAAGCAAAGTTTGTGCATTGGTCTGCGGGCCCTGCAGGATCGTGCAAGATTTGCCTACGATATCAGCCTGGCAATAGCCGGTCATGGCTTCAAACGCCTGATTGACCCACAGTATCACGCGATCTGCACCACTGATCAAGACGCCCTGTGAGACCGACGCGAGAGCTTGCTGGCTGAGACGTGCCGCTTCCTCGGCCCTTCTAAAAACAGTCATGTCATGGAATGAGTGGAGAAGGTGGGTGATGCCGTCACGAACCAATGAGCGGGTTGACACGAGCACCTCCAACACGGTCCCGTCTTTGCGCCGCACATGCAGCTCATGTCCGTCGACCTGACCCTGCGCCGCGATCGTCTGGATAAAGCGCCGCCTTAAATCGTCGTCTACGTATAAACCGACCTCGTCAACAGTACGCCCTGATAGCTCGGACCGGTCATAACCGGTAAGTTCGACCAACCTGTCATTTACATGGGAAATAGTCGAGTGCGGCAGCTTGAGCATCTGCGCAATCGGATTACTGTCGAACATCAATCTCCAGGCATGTTCATTTTCAGACAATTGCACCTCGGTGTGCTTGCAGTTTTGGTTATCCACTGCCAGCAGTTCCTGCTGCGCCATTTTGTACTTGGAGCGCTCGTTAACATGCTCCATCTCAAACGATAACGCGGGCGGTACCGCACGATGAATTAGCCCGGCATACAGTTCAGAGTCTTCAAGAAGCAGCACAGTGCCTAGTCCGATGGCAGCTTCTGACCCAAGTGATGTCAACATGCAGCCTCCGTTACTAATGTGGTTGTGAGTAGGCGCGCAATGATTACGGGCAGTTCCGTGGCCAATTTACTTTTTTCCAGAAAGCCCAACAGGCCAAGTTCGCGTGTTGCGGCGTGGTACGCGTCGCCGCTGTTCATTGATAAAAATGCGATGGCGGGTGGTTCAGTCCATGATTTGATGCGACGGGCCACTTCCAGACCATTCAGGCCCGGCATGGAAATGTCAAGTAGAACAAGGTCAGGTTGAAGCAAAGCCGTTTTGAACAGCGCGTCCTGGCCATTGCGTGCTTCCCCAACCACCTGAATGGCGGGCAAGGTGTGAAGAAAGCGCCTGGTCGCTGCCAGAAAGCCCGGGTTGTCGTCGACCAACAAAATCCGTATTGTCATCATGTGCCCCCGCGTTGTTCCTGGGATTAACTTTAGAACAGGCAGGCTGGCAGCGAAATCGGGCCAATACCCGAGCCGGACGGGAAAAACACCTGACCGATGACAGGCGATTACCGTGCC
>JANOTE010000273.1:0-2524 GCA_031416195.1 Rhodoferax sp. | reverse complement strand
GGAATGTCAAAGCTCACACCCCTGACCGCATCTGCAGTATGGGTTTTGCTCATTCGAAACGAGACGCGAAGGTCTTGAACGCTGATCAGTGGGGTCATTGGGGTCGCGTCCATGGTCAGCGGAGTTTTGGGTCCAGCGCATCGCGCAGGGCATCGGTCAGCAACGCAAAGGCCGTGACAAAGCACGCCATAAACGTGGTGGCTGCCAACAGTTGCCACCATTTACCCTGCACCAGTTCGGTTTGTGCCTCGGCCAACATGGTGCCCCAGCTCACCATGTCCAGCGGAACTCCCAGGCCCAGATAGGACAAGATGACTTCGGCTTTGATAAACCCGACCACGTGCAAGCTCAGCTGCACCAGCACCACGTGGCTGATGTTGGGCAGGATGTGGGTGAACATTCGCGACGCGTGTGATGCGCCAATCGCCTGCGCTGCCATCACGTACTCCCGCGCGCGGTGCTTGATGTATTCGGCGCGCACCAGGCGGTAGATGCCGGTCCAGCCGACCAGGCTCAGGATGATTACCACGGTCCACACGCCGCTGCCCAGCGTGCCGGCCAAGGGGCCGGACTTCAACACCGCTGCCAGTGCAAACACCAGCAGGATGTACGGAATAGCCGTGAACACGTTGTAAACCCATTCGAGAAAGTCACCCACCGGGCCACCAAAATAGCCACCGATAGCGCCCAAAATGGTTCCAATCAACGTGGCGAAGAGGGCTGCTGCCAGCCCCACAGTGATTGACACCTGCGCGCCCTTGACCACCTTGCTGAACACGTCGCGGCCCTGTTGGTCAGCACCAAAGAGCAGTGTGTCAGCCTTCACGGTAACCGTGGTCCTGAACTTGGTGGCTCGGTCTTCCCACTCTTTGTACCGCGATGCCAGTGGATCCACATCGCTGATGTCTACATTCGGCCCGACCACGGTTTCCACCACGGCGGTCTGGGTGCCGTCCGCAATTTTGCCTACGATGTGGGGTGCGGCAAATGGCACGCCCACTTCCTTCTGCCAGTCGTTGGCCACGAGGCCCAACTGGGCCGCCAGCACCAGCACGATAAAAAGCATCGTCACGTACAGTGAAACCATGCCGACCCAGTCCGTCTTCAGGCGCGTCCAGGCTTGCGCCCACACACTGGCCGACTTGGGCAGTTCCTTGAGGATTGCGGCGGTCATTTCAGTGTCACCCTTGGGTCTACAAATTTGTACAGAACGTCGGTGATCAGGTTGATCACCATGGTGAGGAAGGCAAGGTACACGGTTGCCGCTTGAATCACCGGGTAATCACTGCGGTTCACGGCCACCAGAATTTCGCGACCCAGGCCTGGAATGGAGAAGAACACCTCGATCAAAAACGAGCCGATGAAAACGCCTGGCAGTTGAGTCGCGACGTTGGTCAAGATCGGGATCATCGCGTTGCGCAGCACGTGCTTGAGGAGAATGATTTTTTCCGTCACGCCCTTGGCCCGCGCGGTGCGTACATAATCTTGACCAATTTCGTCGAGGAAAAAGCTGCGGTACAGCCGGGTTTGGGGAGCCAGGCTGACCAACACCGCCAGAAAAACCGGGAGCGGCGCATAAGTAATCAAGTTTTTCCAGACGCTGTTGCTCCAGCCCTGTACCGGGAACCAACCCAGCAAAAAGCCAAATACATACTGGCCCACGATGATGTAAACCAAAAAGCTGATCGACAGCGCGATGGTGGTGATGATCATGATGGCGCGGTCGGTCAAGCTGCCACGCACGTAGGCCACGGCCAGCCCGGCGAGGATGGCCAAAATCACCTCCAGCACCAGAATCGGGATCATGATGGTCAGCGTGGCGGGCAGGCGGGTAGAGAAAATATTGGAGATGGCCTCGTTCGTAGTCCAGCTCTTGCCCCAGTTGAAGGTAAACACCTGCTGCACAAAGACCCATAGTTGCTCCAGCACCGATTTGTCCAGCCCCAACTGCGCGCGAATTGAAGCTAGCCGTTCGGGCGAAGCCTTGAGCCCGGCCATGATTTCAACTGGGTCTCCGCCAAACAGTTTGAACAGAAAAAAAATCAGCAGAATCACACCCAACAGGGTGGGTACCATCTGCCAAAGACGTCTCAGAATGTAATTAAGCATATGTATCTAAACTGGGGGAAACGCCCATGCATTTACTGACCGGGGCGATTATGCTTGCTCACGATTGGCAAAGCATTGGTGTTAGTTACTATGAAATTCAAGGTTATCGAGGTTCTGTTGGCGGTCTGTCTGTTTTTCCTGTGCAGCGCTGGTGCGCTGGCGCAGGGCAAGGCGCCTGAAAAAGTACTGCGGTATGCGTTTGAAATTGCCGAAACCGGGTTCGATCCCGCGCAGATCTCCGACTATTACTCGCGTACTGCCACCGAGAACATGTTTGACGCACTTTACCGCTACGACTACCTGGCGCGGCCCGCCAAAGTGGTTCCCAATGTGGCGCAGGGCATGCCCGTTGTCGGCGATGATTTCAAAACCTTCACTGTCAAAGTCAAGCCCGGCATCTACTTTGCTGACGATC
>JANOTE010000272.1:0-1746 GCA_031416195.1 Rhodoferax sp. | reverse complement strand
TCTGCATCGACGACATGCTGGTGCCGCAGGAAAAGCAGGGCATCATCACGCGCGCGCAGAAGGAAGTCAAAGAGATCGAGCAACAGTACGTGTCCGGCCTTGTCACCGCTGGCGAGCGCTACAACAAGGTGGTGGACATTTGGGGAAAATCAGGCGACGAGGTCTCCAAGGTGATGATGGCTGGGCTGTCCAAAGAAATGGTGACAGACCGCCACGGCAAGCTGGTGCAGCAGGAGTCGTTCAACTCCATCTACATGATGGCCGACTCTGGTGCGCGCGGTTCTGCAGCCCAGATTCGCCAGGTGGCGGGTATGCGTGGACTCATGGCCAAACCCGATGGCTCGATCATCGAGACACCCATCACCGCCAACTTCCGTGAAGGCTTGAACGTGCTGGAGTACTTCATCTCCACCCACGGTGCGCGCAAAGGCTTGGCTGACACGGCGCTTAAGACCGCCAACTCGGGCTACCTCACGCGCCGCTTGGTGGACGTGACACAAGACCTGGTGGTGACCGAGCAAGACTGCGGCACCCACCAGGGCTACCTGATGCGCGCGATTGTGGAGGGCGGCGAAGTGATCGAGTCCCTGCGCGACCGAGTGCTGGGCCGCACCGCTGCTGAGGATGTGCTGCACCCTGAAAGCCGCGCCGTGCTGGCCAAAGCGGGCGACATGCTGGACGAAGACGTGATTGACGAGCTTGAGGTGCAAGGCGTGGACGAGGTCAAAGTGCGTACCGCGCTGACTTGCGAGACGCGTTTTGGCATTTGCGCCAGATGCTATGGCCGCGATCTGGGTCGGGGTGGCTTGGTCAACGGCGGCGAGGCTGTGGGCGTGATTGCCGCTCAGTCCATCGGCGAGCCCGGCACCCAGCTCACCATGCGCACCTTCCACATCGGTGGTGCGGCATCGCGTGCAGCGGTGGCGTCCAGCGTGGAAGCCAAGTCCAACGGCAGCATCGGCTTCAACGCCACCATGCGCTACGTCACCAATGGCAAAAAAGAGCTGGTGGTGATTGCCCGCTCGGGTGAAATCGTCATTCACGACGAGCATGGCCGCGAGCGTGAGCGCCACAAGGTGCCGTATGGCGCGATTTTGACCGTCAAGGCCGACCAAGCTGTCAAAGCTGGCGCGATTTTGGCCAATTGGGACCCGCTGACGCGCCCGATCATCACCGAGTTTGCTGGCAAGGCCCATTTCGAGAACGTCGAGGAAGGTTTGACAGTCGCCAAGCAGGTTGATGACGTGACGGGCCTGTCCACCCTCGTGGTGATCGACCCCAAGCGCCGTGGCTCGGCCAAGGTGGTGCGTCCACAGGTCAAGCTGATTGATGCTTCCGGCAACGAAGTGAAGATCCCCGGCACTGATCACTCGGTGACGATTGGCTTCCCGATTGGCTCACTGGTGCAGGTGCGTGACGGTCAGGACGTAGGCCCCGGCGAAGTGCTGGCGCGCATTCCGGTCGAAGGCCAGAAAACCCGCGACATCACGGGTGGCTTGCCGCGCGTGGCCGAGCTGTTTGAGGCCCGCTCACCGAAAGACAAGGGCGTGCTGGCCGAGATGACGGGTACCGTGTCGTTCGGCAAGGAGACGAAGGGTAAGATCCGCATGCAGATCACCGACCCAGAAGGCAATGTGCATGAAGAACTGGTGCCCAAGGAGAAAAACATCCTGGTGCATGTAGGCCAAGTGGTCAACAAGGGCGAAAGCGTGGTGGACGGCCCCGCCGATCCGCAAGACATCCTGC
>JANOTE010000271.1:0-9642 GCA_031416195.1 Rhodoferax sp. | reverse complement strand
TGGCCAGCCAGTTGTTTGAAGACCTGCGCGAAATTCGGGTTCTATTTGTCGGTGCCGGCGAAATGATCGAAATCGCCGCCACACACTTTGCCGCCAAGCAGCCCAAATCGCTCACTGTTGCTAACCGCACGCTGGAGCGCGGTGAGCTTCTGGCCTCGCGCTTGGGTGGCAGCGTGATGCAACTGGCCGACTTGCCCGAGCGTCTGCATGAGTTTGATGCCGTCATCAGCAGCACCGCCAGCACGCTGCCCATCATTGGCCTGGGTGCCGTCGAGCGTGCCCTGAAAAAGCGCAAATACCGCCCGATGTTCATGGTCGACCTGGCGGTGCCGCGCGATATTGAGCCCGAGGTGAAGGCCCTGCGCGACGTTTATCTGTACACCGTGGACGATCTGGCCAAAGTGGTGCAAACCGGCCAGGCCAATCGGCAAGCTGCCGTGGCGCAGGCCGAGGTGATCATCGACGCTGGCGTGCAGAGCTTCATGCATTGGATGGGCCAACGCCACCCCGAGCACGGCGTGGTGCCGCTGATTCAGCAGCTCAACGCACAGGCCGACGAGTGGCGCGCGCTGGAGCTGGCGCGGGCCCGCAAGATGCTCGCGCGTGGCGACAATGTGGAGGCCGTGATGGAGGCGCTCTCCAAAGGCCTGACGCAAAAGATGCTGCACGGCGCGTTTGCCGAGCTGCGCACTGCGGATGTTGATTCGCGCCAGCGGGCTACAGCGGCGGCGCAGCATTTCTTTCTTCGCAAAGAGCGTTAGCTGGGCTAGGCCTGAAGTTCAATTAATTGGGGTCAGAGCGGCATGGCTCAAAAGTCATCCCCAGTTTTGATGATGACAGGCGATTTGCCCCATCGCAGAATTGCATTTCAATATTTCATCTTGAAAGGATATTGAAATGAAACACTCAACCAATCTTAAGAACGAGCTTTGTCTCAGCATCTGTATGGCGATCACCGCCTGCGGAGGCGGCGACGAATTGGGTATCGACGGTAAACCGGCCTTTGTGAACTCAGGGAAATGGGTAGACCAATCAGGAAATCCGATCGCTGGCGCGACGGTATCGGTTCAGCTAGACAGGGTCTACGCAGTCGTGACCGATGCCTCAGGCAGTTTTGAACTGAAGATCCCAAGAGACTACGCGTATCCCCAGTACTTTGCTGGCTCAATCAGCAAAGCAGGGTTTATTCCCTCGCCGATTCTCTTTGAATTCAATGGGCAAAGTCAAAGCAGCAGTGTTCAAGGGAAATCAGTCTCGACTCGCGCCACCACTGATGCCGATGTCGTTTACATGTCAGGTATTGGCGTGACTCATTTGGGTGATGACAGTTTTGCTGGAAGCGCGAATTCTCAGCTTCAACTTTCTGCCAGCGGCACTTTTTGGATTGATAAATTTGTAATTTCACCCGCGCAGAAATCAAAATACAACCAGCTTTGCATATTCATGCTTGCACGTGGCGTTCAAAGCGCCAACAACGACGACCTGATTTCATTATCAAAAAATGGAGCACCAGGAACCTATCTCGTCAACCGGCTTTTGGATTCTGATCCCGGCGGAGCCTACAGTCAGCTTTCAAGTTGTTTTTCGCTTGCCGACTTCGCGGCTGGCGACACTGTCCAGCTTCAGATAAACAGCGGAAACAAGCGAGGTAGCGACTACGACGACTTTGAATTTACCAACGTGCTGGGATTACTGTCCATTTAGCTGGCCTCGGGTCAACGCGTCAGACCTGATTTGCCCCGCCAGGCTTCTAGTCGATTGCCAACCCCAACTGAAGCTGAATCACCCGCTCCACAGCGCTCAGGTCGGCCTGGCTGAGTTTGCCCAGCATCTGGGTCAGGCGGCGTTTGTCTGCCGTCATGATTTGATCGGCCATCACTTTGCTCTTTTGACCCGCCATCGTCACCACGGTTTCACTGGGGTAGATGCGCTCAACGCTGCTACTTAACGGAACGACTTGCACGCGCGCGAGATGGCGGTTGGACGCGTCGTTACTGACAATGACTGCGGGGCGAGTTTTGCGGATCTCGCTGCCGACGGCTGGGTCAAACTCAACCCACCACACCTCGCCGCGCTTCATGGGTTGGCATCTTGAAGCAGGGCGTTGCTCCATTCAGTGGCATCTGCCTCGCGGGTTTTGTCAGCAGCCATGGCCATGTAGCCCGCGTCCAGCGACTTTTCTGTGACAACGTGGGGGCGCGCCAAACCCTCCAAAAACTGGCTAATATTGCCACGCCCAATGACCCGGTGCAGACCCAAATACACCGCTTCATCCATTGTGATGGTCATCTTTCTTTGCATACGAATCTCCCGTAAAAATGCAATATTACGAATTTTACACGTGTACGTGTACGTGTGATTGGACGCGTGAGTCATCACGTCAACGCAAATTTATAATCCTTATATGACTGTTTGGGCTTTGGGTATCAACGACAACACTGCAACGCTGGATTTGCGCAAAGAGCGGTAGCGACGCTCCTCGGGCAGCGGACAAGCCCCCAACCGGGATCTTGCATCGCACAAAACCGTCCCGTCAGCGGGCCTGCGATCCTTCAAGTTTTTGTCTTTTCTTTTTCATGAAACCTTTCTTACGTAATCGTCTCGTCCGCTTCGCCGACCGCCTGGGCGAGCTTGAATTTCTGCTCAGCCGCGAAGACATCATGAAAGACATGAAGCAGTTCCTCGTGCTGTCGCGTGAGCACACCGAGGTGTCTGCCGTGGCCACCCGCTGGAGCCGCTACCAGGTGCGCGAGGCGGATTTGAAAGCTGCCAACGAAATGTTGACCGATGCTGACATGGCCGAGATGGCGCAGGAAGAAATCGACAGTGCTGCGGCTGAATTGGCGCAGCTTGAGGCCGAGCTGCAACGCATGCTCTTACCCAAAGACCCGGACGACGCGCGCAATGCCTTCATGGAGATTCGCGCGGGCACCGGCGGTGATGAGTCGGCCCTGTTTGCCGCCGATCTGACGCGCATGTACACGCGCTATTGCGAGCGCATGGGCTTCAAGACCGAGATCGTGAGTGAGTCGGCCAGCGAATTGGGGGGTTACAAAGAGATCGTGCTGCAAATTTCGAGTGGCGACAGCTCTGGCACAGGCGCATATGGAACCTTCAAATTTGAATCTGGCGGGCACCGTGTGCAGCGCGTGCCCGTCACCGAAACCCAAGGCCGCATCCACACCAGCGCTTGCACGGTAGCCGTGCTGGCCGAGCCGGATGAAGCCGTGGCCATCACCATCAACCCATCAGATTTGCGCATCGACACCTACCGCGCCAGTGGTGCGGGCGGCCAGCACATCAACAAAACCGACTCGGCCGTGCGCATCACCCACCTGCCCACCGGCATCGTGGCCGAGTGCCAGGATGGCCGCAGCCAGCACGGCAACAAGGCGCAGGCGATGAAGGTGTTGACCGCACGCATCATCGAAAAAGACCGCTCCGAGCGCGCTGCCAAAGACGCGGCTGAGCGCAAAAGCCTGATTGGTACGGGTGATCGCAGCGACCGCATCCGCACCTACAACTTCCCGCAGGGCCGCTTGACGGATCACCGCATCAACCTCACGCTTTATAAGCTGTTGGGCATCATGGAAGGCGACCTGGGCGATGTGGTGCAGGCGCTGCAAGCCTACGAGGCAGCCGAGCAACTGGCGGCGCTGGAGTTGGCATCGGCGGCTTGAGATGACCTTGTCTGAGGCCGTCGCTGCGGCAAAAAAAATGGGCGTGGATCGGCTGGAAGCTCAACTGATGTTGCTGCATGCGCTGGGCAAATCTCCTGCTGAACGAGCCTGGCTGCTGGCGCACGATGCCGATGCGCTGACACCCGCCGTCGAGTCAGAATTTCTGACCATGGCGCTGCGTCGAAAAGCGGGCGAGCCAGTGGCCTATCTCACAGGTTCCATCGAATTTTTCGACCTGAATCTGCAAGTCGACCCACGCGTGCTGGTGCCACGGCCCGACACTGAGACGCTGGTTGAGTGGGCTATCGAATGCGCGCCTGCCAGTAGCCGCGTGATGGATTTGGGCACAGGCTCAGGTGCGGTGGCACTGGGTCTTGCGCACGCCCGCCCGGACTTGCACGTGAGCGCTGTTGATTTCAGCGCTGACGCTTTGGCGGTGGCGCAGGCGAATGCGCAGCGTCTCAATATTGAAGTGACGTTCAATCAAGGCTCGTGGCTTGACGGTGTTGCAGGTCAATTCGACGTGATCGCATCCAACCCGCCCTACATCGCCGCACACGATGCACACTTGGCCAATCTCACGCACGAGCCACAGCAGGCCCTGGTGAGTGGCGCGGATGGGCTGGACGATATTCGCACCATCATCGAACAAGCGCCAGCGCATCTACGGCCCGGCGGTTGGTTGCTGCTGGAGCACGGCTATGACCAGGCCCAGCGTGTGCGGGATCTGCTCACCCGCGCCGGGTTCGAAGCGGTGCAGTCAAGACGCGATTTGAGCGGAATCGAGCGTTGCAGCGGCGGTAAGTTAGTGATAATTAACTCCTAGGTTAATTTTTTTCGAAAAGCTGATAAGGACTTGCAGTTTTACGAATATTTTGATGCTCTAGCTCCCGTAGAACATGCTTTAAACGCTATACTTATAGTAGCGTTAAATCGAACTGGATTTTTTGAGCTGGGGTTGCTTAAAAACGAAGCTAGGGTTGCTCAAAAAAAGGGGATCGACCTGCAAATTCCCAATGGACATCCGCGCCAAACTCCCGAACAATAGGCCCCAACAAAACCATTGAAAGAGAAACCGATGATTGCCTTGACAAGTTCGTGGATGCGCTCAACCGCCGTGGCGCTGGCCAGTGTTGCGCTGCTCGGCACCGCACAGGCCCAGCAAAAACCGGCCGAGCTCAAAATCGGCATGACCACTTTCCTCTCTGGCCCGGCAGCGGTGTTTGGCGTGCCCGGCAAGGCGGCCGCCGAAATCGCGATTGACGACATCAACGCCGCAGGTGGCATTGGCGGCGTGAAGATCAGGCCGATCTTCATTGATGAAGGCATTGGCGGCGACAAGTTGCTCTCAGAATACCGCCGCGTGGTGCAGGAAGACGGCGTGAAAGTGATGCTGGCTGCCATTTCCAGCGGCAACTGCAACGCGTTGGCCCCGGTCGGTGAAGACCTGAAGGTGCTCAATGTGATGTGGGATTGCGGCACCGAGAAAATTCTGGAAAACAAACGCTACAAATACGTGGTGCGCACGCAGGCCAACGCCACCTCTGAAATGGTCGCCACCGTGTTGCACCTGCTGCGCACCAAGCCCAATTTCAAAACCGTGGCGGTGATCAACCAAGACTACGCCTGGGGCCGCGACTCGTGGGAGATTTTCATCAATACCCTGCGTGCCTTGAAGCCTGATGTGCAGGTGGTGGCAGAACTGTTCCCCAAGTTTGGCTCGGCTGATTTCAGCTCGGAGATCAGCCGCCTGCAGGCCTTGAGTCCCGATGTGATTTTGTCCACCTCCTGGGGCGGCGAGCTGGATACGTTGATTCGCCAGTCGGCCCAGCGCGGCTTGATCAAATCATCCACTTGGGTGTTGCCGCTGGCCGAAAGCTCGCTGGAGCGCGTGGGCAAGGCCCTTCCGGATGGTGTGCTGGTAGGGATGCGCGGCGACCATTACTTTTTGCATCCTGAGTACAAAGACGACGCGAAGCACAAAGCCTTTGTCGAAAAATTCCGCGCCAAAACCGGGCAGTACCCGATCTACTCGGCCTACCACGCCGTCGCGGCGATTCAAGCGGTGGCTGATGCGCACAATGCCGCCATCAAAGCGAACAACGGCAACTGGCCCACGGTGGAGCAGTTGGCCGACACTATGCGGTCGCTGAAATTTCGCGGCCTGACCCGCCCTGTCACCATGCGCGAAGACGGCCAGGGGCTGGAAGACCAGATGCTGGGCGTGACCAAAAACACGGCGGCTTACCCCTTCGCAATCATTGAAGGATTGACCATCTTCCCGGGTGAAATGGTGCAAAACCCGGTGGGCACTAAATCGCCTGAGTGGGTCAAAACGCTCAAGCCTGAGCTGCTCAAAGACCCCCGCATCAAGGGATTTTGAACGCTACTGACTCATGAGTGGTTCGCTGATCATTCTGGCCCTGGCAGACGGGCTGACCCAGGCCGCACTGCTGTTTCTGGTGGCGCTGGGCCTGACGCTGATTTTTGGCGTGATGCGCATTTTGAACGTGGCGCATGGCAGCTTCTATGCGTTTGGCGGCTACGCGGCGGCCAGTGTCGGCAAGCTGATCGCCAACGGGCAATCAATCCCGCTGTCTTTGCTCGCCCTGTTTTTAGGCGCACTGGTGATTGGCCTGATTTTGGGTGCGGTGATGGAGTACGGACTGATCCGGCGCATCCTGCACCTGGATCCCGTTATGCAACTGCTGGCAACGTTCGCCGTGTTCATGATTTTGGAGGACTTGCAGCGCCTGATCTGGGGCACCAGCCCGGTCGCGGTCACGCATGCAGTGGATGCGATGGGCAATCTCAAAATCGGCGTGGTGACTTACACCGCCTACCAGTTGATATTGCTGCCCGCCGTCGCCGTCGCGGTGTTTTTTGCGCTGCGCTGGTCGCTCGCCAATACACGGTTTGGGCGGCAGATCATGGCCGTCACGCACCACCGCGAAGTGGCGCAGGCGATGGGCATCAACGCCGCCAAGGTGGGCTTGCTGACGTTCTGCGCCGGCGCCGTGCTGGGCACACTGGGCGGGGCGCTGGCATCGCCCACCACGTCGCTGGTGCCAGGCATCGGCGGCGACATGATGGTGCTGTCGTTCGCTGTCGTCGCCGTGGCGGGCTTGGGGCAAATCACGGGTACAGCGGTGGCGGCCCTGCTGATTGGCATGGGCAAGGCGTTCGCGGTTTACCTGCTGCCCGAGATCGATGTGTTGGTGCCGTATCTCATCATGCTGGCGGTGTTGCTGTGGCGCCCTGAGGGGCTGTTTGCAGTGGCGCAGGCGCGGCGGGTGTGATCTTTTCAAGTTTGACCTTTTCCATGTTGTTGAAATCTACCCCCTGGCTGATCGCTGCACTCGCACTGGCGCTGGGTCTGCTGTTCCCCTGGCTCAAAACACCGCTGATCATTGCGCTGTCTTACGGCTTGAGCGCGCTGGGAGTTTCGATCTTGATCCGCGCGGGCCAGGTGTCGTTTGGCCACGCGGGCTTTACTTGCCTGGGCGGCTATGCGGTGGTGGCTGCCGCGCGGGCGTGGCCGCAGGCGGATGGCATGGTGCTGCTGGCACTCGGGGGCGCTGTGGGCCTGCTGGCGGGCGCCATCACCGGGTTGTTCATGGTGCGCTACCGGGGCATCTTTTTTGGCATGCTGAACCTGGCGCTGTCGATGGTGCTGTTTGCGCTCCTGGGCAAGATCTACAACCTCACCGGCGGCACCGACGGCCTGCGCATGGAGCGCCCACCGTTCTTTGGCCAGGTGCTGGAGCGGGCGGGGTTTGAAACCGTGCTGCTAGCGCTGAGCAGCGTTTTGGTCGTGCTCACCTGCTGGCTGCTGGCGCGGTTTTACGCCTCGCCCACAGGGCATGGGCTCAATGCCATCAAATCCAATGAAGTGCGGTTGGAGTATTTGGGCATCTCTGCCAAGCGGGTGTTTTTCACGGGCTATGTGGCAAGTGCCGTGCTGTGCGGCTTTTCGGGCGGCATGTTCGCGTTGATTCAGGGCTTGGTCACGCCGGAGATGGGCTACTGGGTGCGCTCGGGCGAGTACGTGTTCATCGCCGTGCTCGGTGGCACTTTGCATCCTGTGGGTGCGTTTTTGGGGGCGATTGTTTTTGAGTTCTTGAAGCTGTTTGCCGCCGCTGCGCTCACCGGCGTTTGGCAACTGGTGATTGGCGTGGTGCTGTTGATTCTCATTTTTGCAGCGCCTGCTGGACTGGTGGCGGGGCTTGCAAAGCTTGCCGCAACAAAGAAGCCCGTGCAATGACCTCACTGCTTGAAACCCGCGGGCTCACGTTGTCGTTTGGCGGTGTGGTGGCTGCTGATGGCATTGATTTTGACTTGCTGGCGGGCGAGCGGCTGGCCGTGATTGGGGCCAATGGCGCGGGCAAAACCACCTTCATCAACATGGTGACCGGCTACATCAAGCCTACCGCAGGTACGATCAGTTTTGACGGCAAAGACATCACCGCCCTGCATCCGCGCCAGATTGTGCAACTGGGCATTGGCCGCTCGTTCCAGTTGCCACAGCTCTTTTTGGAGCAGACCGTGCGCGAGAGTGTTGAGCTGGCCGTGGCCGCACGGCTGAAGCGCTTTAGCCTGTTCAAGCCTTTGTCGGCCTGCGTACCCGCCGATGAGATCAGCCAAAGCCTGGCGCTGGTGGGCCTGCGCGAGCGTGAGCACGACCTGTGCAGCAGCCTGCCCGAAGGCCACCGCAAGCTGTTGGACATTGTGATGGCGCTGGTGCTGAACCCGAAGCTCTTGATCATGGACGAGCCCACCAGCGGCGTGGCAGCGGATGAAAAACACGGCTTGATGGCGACCATCATGCATGCGCTGGATCAGCGCGGTGTCACCTCGATTTTTGTCGAGCACGATGCCGACATCGTCTCGCAATACGCCACCCGCGTGGCCGCGTGGATATCAGGTCGCATCGCCGCAGACGGCACGCCTGAGGCCGTCATGAACAACGAGGAAGTGCGCAGCGTGGTGCTGGGGCATTGAACTGAACACACCTATCAGACCATGCTCGCTCTGCAAAACATTTCTGTGGACATCGTCGGCATTGGCGTATTGCGCGGCATCAACGCTAAGCTGAACTCGGGCGGCATCCACGCCGTGCTGGGCCGCAACGGCGCGGGTAAAACCACCTTGCTCAGAACTATCATGGGTTTCGCGCCGGTGCGCAGCGGCTCGATCAAGCTCGGCGCTGGTATTGGCGGTGTTGAATTGCTCAGTGAGCCCGCGCACGCCCGCGCGGCGCACGGCATCGGCTACGCGCCTGAGGAGCGCGTGCTGTTTCCCACCATGACGGTGCTGGAGAACCTGCGCCTGCCGTGTGAATCGATCGGCCTGACAGCGTCTGAAATCGACCAACGGCTGGCACAGGCCGTCAGGGCAGTGCCGTTGATTCAGCCGATGCTGGCGCGCTCTGCCTCAGCGCTGTCTGGCGGGCAAGGCAAGATGGCGGCGCTCTCCCGCGCCTTGATGGTAGGCACGCACCTGCTGTTGCTGGATGAGCCGTTTCAGGGCTTGGCCCCGACGCTGGCACGTCAATATGCCGAAGCACTCAGCCAACTGCATCACACGCGACCCGAGCTGTGCGTGGTGATCACCGAGTCCAACCGATCGCTGCTGGATCGCGTGCCATGCACCACCTACGTCCTTGAGCGTGGTGAACTCAAAACAGAGATCAAAATATGAGCACCTTCGTTGTCGCTCACGGCGCCTGGAGCGCCGGCTGGGCCTGGAAAAAGATGCACCCGCTGATGCACGCGTTGGGACACACCCTCGTCACCCCTACCTACACCGGCATTGGCGAGCGCTCGCACCTCGCGCATGCGGGCATCGACCTCAACACCCACATCACCGACATCTTGAACGTGCTGCACTATGAAGATCTGCACGACGTGATCTTGATCGGCCACAGCTACGGCGGCATGGTCGCCACCGGCGTTGCAGACCG
>JANOTE010000270.1:0-2019 GCA_031416195.1 Rhodoferax sp. | reverse complement strand
GCGCGGGCTGATGGCGGCCACCCTGAGCGGGGCCGACGGTGGCACCGTCACGTTGCGCCAGGCCGCAGCGCAGTGGGCCTTGTCGGTGGCGATTCCGCAACTGGTCGGCACGCCTGAGCACGTGGCTGCTGAAATTGAGCGAATCTGGCGTGAGACGGGCTGCTATGGCTTCAACTTGAGCCCCACCACCAACCCCGACAGCGTGGAAGATTTTGTAGACCAGGTAGTGCCGATACTGCAAAAGCGTGGCGTGTTCCGTACTGCGTATGAGGGTGAAACCTTCCGTCAGAACTTGATGGCCTGATGCGTTGCTAACTGTATTTAACCTGCCCCGACCATGAACACCGTCACAGCCACTGCAGTCGCAGAATCACCCGCACCGTCTGCCATAGATCCGGCTGAGCTGCGCCGCTGCCTGGGCTCCTTCGTTACTGGGGTCACGGTGATCACGGTGCTGGACGACGAGGGCAAACCCATCGGCATGACGGCCAACTCGTTCAACTCGGTGTCGCTAGACCCGCCACTGATCGTGTGGAGCCTGCGCACCAACGCACGTGCCTACCCCGTGTACAGCACGGCCAAGCGCTTTGTCGTCAACATCCTGTCGGAAGAACAGGTCGATGTGTCGAACCGCTTTGCAAAGTCTGGGCCAGACCGGTTTGACGGCGTGGCTACTACGCCCGGCATTGGCGGCGTGCCCCTGATAGACGGCTGCTCAGCTTACCTGGAATGCCGTACCGAAGCGACCTACCCCGGCGGAGACCATTTGCTTTTCCTGGGCCGGGTGGAGCGCATCGTAGGCAGCGCGCGCAAGCCGCTCGCCTTTGGCGCGGGCAAGTACATGGTGGTGCACCCCTATGACAACGGGGCCGACATTGCCTCGGGCTCGGGCCACGTTGCCACGCTCAACGCCGTGCATCTGGCCCGCCCGATTCTTGAAGACCTGAACCGTGAAACCGACCAGACCGTGGGCCTGGGCGTATGGGGCAACCTGGGGCCGACGCTGATCTGGTGGATCGAGGCGCGCAAGGCGCTGGATGTGCGCCTGCGCTGCGGCATGGTGCTGCCGCTGTTGGGTTCGTCCACGGGCAAGGTGTTTGCCGCCTTCTCCGAGCCCCAGCTGACCGCGCGTTACCTCGATGCCGAGATTGCCGCCATGCAGCACATTGCAGACGCACCTTTCAAGACGCGTGACGCTGTGGACGAGCATCTAGCGCTGGTGCGCGAGCATTGCCTGGCCTCAATTTACGATGCGATTATTCTTGATGTCAATGAGCGCGGCGTGAATGCCGTCAGCGCCCCGGTGTTTGATGCCGCCGGTGCCATTGTGCTGGCGCTGACCATGATGGGTGAAGCCAGCTTTCTTGAAAATGACCCGGCTGTGGCAAAACTGCGCGATGCTGCGCGGCGCCTGTCAGTTCGCCTGGGGTATAGAAAATGAATGAGACCATGAGCGTGATTGAAAGTAAACCGAACGCGTGGAGCCGCTGGGGTTTCGATGATGAAAAAGGCGCTCTGAATTTCATCGACCCGGAGCAGGTCAAACGTGCCAGCGGCCTGGTGCGCACCGGCGAGGTATTGCGCCTGGCGCAGTTGCTCTCCAGCAAAACGCCAGTGCCTGCGCACCGCTGTGGTTTGCAGCATTTCATGGGCCGCGATGGCGGAGACTACGCCGTAGCGGGCAGCAAGCGCCCCGGCGGCTTCCAGTTTGCAGAAGACACCGTCGTGATGCCGCTGCACATTGGCACTCACGTTGATGCGCTGTGCCACGCCTGGTACGACGACAAGCTTTACAACGGTTTCCTGGGCGATACCATCCGCAGTACCACGGGCGCAGCCCGCTTGGGTGTTGAGAAGATGCCGCCGATTTTTACCCGCGGCGTGCTGCTGGACCTGGTGCGGCTGAAAGGCCGGGTGCTGGCGCCTGGTGAATCGATTGGCGCTGCCGATCTTGAAGCTGCTGCCAAAGCGGCGGGTGTGCAGCCAGAGCGCGGCGACGCGGTGCTGCTGCGCACGGGC
>JANOTE010000269.1:0-5572 GCA_031416195.1 Rhodoferax sp. | reverse complement strand
CGCCGTCGCGTTGCCTGCCACATTGGTCGCCCGAACCGATGGCACTGGCCTGCAAGTCACCCTGCGCACGCCTGTTGGGGGACGCTTGCCAGCTTTGGCACATCAGCGCAGTTGCCTGCGGGGGTCAGCCCAATGTCAGTGAGGGCTAGTGTGGCGAAGGCGGGGTGAGCGCCCAGCTCTCGTCATGTCTTGGCGCGGTGCCGCACACCGGGCGCGTCTTTCAAATCAGCATCCTGCGTGAACAGTTGGGCGGCGTGCTGTTGAGCCGTTTGCCAAATGATGGCATCCGCCATAGCGAGGTTGAATTGAATCGACGCGATGGCGGCCAAACGCAGGGCCGCAGCATCCAGGTGAACCACCTGACCTCGAGTCATTGCCGCAACAGCACGGTCTGCAAACGGCTGCCCGCGCTGCACCAGAATGCGCTTGCACACCTCATAAATCGTGATGGCAGGCACAATCAATTTGGGTAAATCGGCCAGTGCAGGTTCAAAAAACGAAGCGTTCTTGCCATCTGCGATGTACTCCAGCCAGCCGCAGGAATCAACGACATTCATGGGCTTCAATCCTCCGCGTCATTGGGCACACGGGTATCCAGGCCGGGGCACATACCGCGAATCGCTGATATCGGCAACTCGGGCACCAGCTCCACGTGATCACCGACCACCCGAGCTTCCAGGCGCTGGCCAGCCACCAAATGAAGCGCTTTACGAACATCTTTTGGTATTACGATTTGAAATTTTGGGGACAAAGAAACCGAAGTCATACGAATCTCTAAAGTAAGATATTATTTAATCGTAGCACGAATTTAAATCCCATTACAAACATGAGACCGCGATTCATGGACACCCTTGTAAGATAGCGCGATGAAATTAGCCTCCCGTTTCTGGTCGAATCTAAGCTCCCGGCAGTTTTCACAACTAGCCGCCAGCGCCGACATCGCACAGGTCGTCGCCGTGCTGCCCGTCGCCGCCACCGAGCAGCACGGCCCGCACCTGCCGGTGAGTGTGGACACCACCCTCATCGAAGGCGTGATACAGGCCACCCTGCCCCACCTCGCACCCGGGTTGCCCGTGCTCTTTATGCCGACTCAAGCCATCGGCAAAAGCAATGAGCACATCCGTTTCCCTGGCACGCTGTCGCTGTCGGCGCAGACTTTGATCAACGTCTGGATCGAGCTGGGGGCTTGCGTGGCGCGCACCGGCATCAAAAAACTAGTGCTGCTCAATTCACATGGCGGCCAGGTCAGCGTGATGGACATCGTCGCGCGCGACCTGCGCACCGCGCATGATTTGATCGTCTTCTCGACCAACTGGTACACGCTGCCACTCGGTGCCCACGTGCTGGGCCTGTTCCCACCCGACGAGCACCGCTTTGGCATCCACGCGGGGGATATCGAAACATCGATGATGCTGGCGCTGGAAGAAAAATCGGGTGACCGCCATGTCGACATGCGCCAAGCGCGCGACTTCAAATCCACCGCGCAGGATCGCGCTGCCAAGTACCCGATTCTGGGCAATGGCAGCAGTGCCAAACTGGCCTGGCAAATGCAGGATTACAACGCAATGGGCGCCGCAGGCAATGCCGCCAGCGCCACAGCCGTCAAGGGTCACGCGCTGATCGACGCGGCTGGCATTCAACTGGCAAAGTTGTTTCAAGAGGTCAGCGATCTGCCGCTGTCGACGTTAAATCCTACGCCCCACTTTCCCCCATGAGCGATTTGCCCACAGCGTGTACGACCTGGTTTTCAATCTGGTCTCCAAGCGGGTGCCCGGGTCATGCGATGAGAGCGAAATCAAAAGTAGCCGTTAAGGCATTTGGCAGTGGAAAATCCCTGACGTGAAGCTCGAAAACGTCCTCATCCCGGCCTGCGTGCGCGGCTTTGCGTCTGAGGTTGATCTGTTCGATGTCGAGCTGCGCGAGGGCCACGTGGCCCACATCCGTCCCACGCGCTCGATTCGGGACGCAGGGGCCAACTCCATCCCGGCCGGCCCCAGTTACAAGCCGCCGCTGGGCACGCTCTTGCCCGGCTTTGCCGACCTGCATGTACACATCGACAAAACTCACGTGATCAACGAAGTGGGTGCCGCAGAAGGTGACTTGACCCAAGCCATCGCGCTGATGGCCACTCACCGCGACCGCTGGACCGGTGCCGAGGTGCGCGCCCGCATGCAGCGCGCGTTGGTCGAGGCGCACACCATGGGCACCCGCGCCATGCGCACGCACCTGGACTGGCCGACAAGTGACGCACCCGGCGCACTGGCCGTGTTTGAGTACCAGCGCGATGCCTGGCGCGGCCGCATCGCACTGCAATGCGTGTCGCTTACGCCACTGGATGTATTTGCTGAACTTGCGCCGGGCGAGCAGATTGCCGCGCAAGTGGCCCAAGTGCATCAGCGCTGCAACCGCGCCATGGGCGAGGCAGCGCTGCTGGGCGCCTACGTTTACCGCAACGAGCAGATGGTGGAAAAGCTGCGCCGCGTGTTCGATCTCGCAAAGCAGTTTGACTTGAACCTCGACTTTCACGTCGACGAAGGCCTTGACTACGATGCCCGCGGCCTGCGCGCAATTGCGGAATTGACCTGCCGCTACGAAATGGAAGGCCGCGTCACCTGCGGGCATGCGTGCTCGCTCTCGATCCAAACGCAAAACGAAGTGCAGATCACCCTGCAACTTTGCGCTGCAGCACAAATCCATCTGGTCGCCCTGCCCAGCACCAATTTGTACCTGCAAGGCGCGTGGGACAGAACGCCGATCGAGCGCGGCATCACCCGGCTGAGGGAAGCGCAATCACTGGGCATCTCCACGTCGATTGCGACCGACAACGTCGCAGACGGCTTCTTCCCCTACGGCAGCTATGACCTGCTGGAGACCTTTGGTCTGGGCGTGCAAGTTGCGCATTTAAGCCCGGCCGATGCCTGGCTGGGAGCCATCACCACCCAGCCTGCACTGGCGATGGGATTACCCTGGAATGGAAAAATCACCGAAGGTTGCCCCGCCGATTTGGTGCTGCTGCATGCCCGCAACAGCTATGAACTGCTCAGCGCCGCAGGCCGCAGACGTGGCGTGATTCGCGGTGGAAAATTTTTGAAGACTGATGTGTGAGACTGACATCAAATGACCGATGCAGACGGCTTTTCGCACCTGTCAATCATCCATCACACTGATGGCCACGCCCGCTGCTCCTGGTGCAACCAGGGCGAGGCGTTTGCGGACTATGTTCACTACCACGACAACGAGTGGGGCCAGCCCGTGGCCGATGAGCGACGGCTGTTTGAGAAGATCACGCTGGAGGGTTTTCAGTCGGGTCTCTCGTGGCTCACCGTGCTGCGAAAACGCGACAACTTTCGCAAGGCTTTTGCCGGATTTGATTTTGAAAAAGTCGCGCGGTTTTCAACGGACGATATCGGGCGATTGGTGCTGGACGCAGGCATCATCCGCCATCGCGGCAAGATCGTCTCAGCCATCTGCAACGCGCAGCGCGTTTGTGATTTGATTGATGCCCATGGCCCAGGCAGCCTGGCCAAACTGGTGTGGCAGCACGAGCCGCTGCCCAAAGCGCGCCCGAAAAAAATCACCCCCGAAATCGCCAGCACTCTGGCCCAAACCGATGAGTCTCTGGCCCTGAGCAAAGCGTTGAAAAAGCTCGGATTCAGCTTCGTCGGCCCCACCACGATGTATGCCTTCATGCAGTCAATGGGCGTGGTGAACGACCACCTCCACGGCTGCCATGCACAGGCGCAGGTGGAGGCAGCGCGCAAGGCGTTTCAGCGGCCGGGGTGACTGAGTTTGACGCTACAAAGCCATCGCAACGCTTTTTTACCACAATTGTGGTAAATTTTTCCTATTTTTGACTTGTTTTCGGGAATTTCAACCGATTTGACTGAAATTAGGAGATTTTTGAGCCTCGAGCTCACGCAGAATAAGCACAATATGCTATATATTACATAGCGTATAAAGGTTGTACCCGCCGCGATCGCTGCACTCCGAATGCACTCGCCACCAGCGGCCCTGCATTGACCACAGCGCGATCAATCATTGGAGGTAAATTCTGCGCTCAACTCTTCATCATCCAACGCTACGACGGGAACCCCGGCGCGTCCGGCTGCCAGCAAAACCCCACCCGGCCCATGCCGCACAATTCGCCAGCCTTGCCTGAACTCAAACGCCCCACTTCGAACAATTTGAGCGCCAGCATGAACTTGGCCTCATTCGCCAAAGTCTCAGGCGAGACACCGGGCAATGCCATTGCATCAACCGGAAATTCAAGCATCAATGCAGTCGTCAGATGGTCCTCATTCAGACGGTTTTTAGTGAGCTTTCATTTTGGCACCGGGGTCTGATCGGCGGCAAAACATCGCTGCCGGGCGAAACGATATGCCCTCCACTCCACGCCCGTTAGTTGAAAAGTTTCAATCCACGCCCGACATCGCTGTCGGGCGAATCGTGGCGCAGTTGTAGCAGTTGGGCCGCGGCGTTGTTTCAATCCGCGCCCGACATCGCTGTCGGGCGAATCAAGGCAGGATCAAGTGCTGGGGCCAGTACGCGGTGCGTTTCAATCCGCGCCCGACATCGCTGTCGGGCGAATCGCGCATGAAGATTGCAGCGCAACCCGTGCCAGTTGTTTCAATCCACGCCCGACATCGCTGTCGGACGAAACGACAAAGTCGGCGGCTGCCGTGCTGTCCGAGGTGTTTCAATCCACGCCCGACATCGCTGTCGGACGAAACCGCATGATGTTCTTTCAGACGGTCGCGTAAGTGCGTTTCAATCCACGCCCGACATCGCTGTCGGACGAAACTATTGCTGGTCAAGGCGTAGATCATGACTTGCTCCTGTTTCAATCCACGCCCGACATCGCTGTCGGACGAAACACTTCGCGGGCAAACGACTATCGGTAAAGGCATTTTTGACACCTTTGCGCGAACCTTTCAACTTCACGGAACTTGCCATCCAAGTTTCCCCAGAGTTGATCGAAAAAATCATTTGAATCATTGGCTTACGAAGCGCGCGAACCTTAGGGCGGACAGAGCGTCACTTCGGGTTCGCGAAGCTGACGTTATCACAGACTGGGCATCTGCGGCCAACAAAGCGTGCGATTGGAGCTTGGTACTACAGCACCAAAGGCCCGTCAAAATCGACGGCCTTGAAGGCACCGTGCTCCAGCACTTCGAACCCTCGGGTTTCGGGGATGCGGTAGAGCCGAAGGCAATCTTGCGCAGGGTCAATCTCTGCCAGCAACTCTCGCTCCAACGTCTCGAAGCGGGCCAGATCAAGCTGACACTCAAAGACCGACTTTTGCACGCGTTGACCAGTGCTCTCACATACTTTGGCCACCCTGCGCAGGCGGCGTCGGCCGGCCTTGGTCTCGGTACTCACGTCATAGCAAACCCGTACCAGCATTTTGTTGCGCGATCCGTTGATTTACTTCGAGACGTAGGGAACGTAGGGCGTGGCATCGTCACGCACGGCCCTTGCCATCAGCCGCGCTTGCACCAAGGGCAGTAAACCCAAGGGCACGGCCTGCGCCAGCAAAGGGTGGTTGATCTCATCGCGCTTGCGCTCCTGATAC
>JANOTE010000268.1:0-3975 GCA_031416195.1 Rhodoferax sp. | reverse complement strand
GTTCGCCCTGCAGTTAATGACGGGTATCGCCCTGGGTGCCGTTTACGCGCTCCTGGCGATTGGCCTGTCACTCATCTTTGGCATGCTCACGGTGGTGAACTTTGCCCACGGCGCCTTCTTCATGGTGGGTGCCTTCCTGGGCGTTTACAGTCTGGCGTTGACCGGCAACTTCTGGTTCAGCCTGCTCGTGGTGCCACTGGTTGTGGGAGCGATCGGGCTGGTGTGTGAGCGCTTTTTGGTGCGGCCTTTATATGGGCGTGGAATTGACTACCCGCTGCTCTTGACCTTTGGTTTGTCTTATGTGCTCATCGATGTGATCCGCTTTGTGTTTGGCATTGAAGGATTGCCATCGTCCACACCCAATGAACTCAAGGGCTCGGTGTTCCTCGGGTTCGGGCACTTTCCGCTGTATCGCCTGTTTTTGATTTTTGCGACGGCTGTGATCGTATTGGCGCTGTGGCTGTTCATCGAGAAGACGCGCTACGGCCTGATCATCCGTGCCGGTTCGCGTGATGCGGAGATCGTCAAGGTGCTGGGTATCGATATTGCCAAAGTGTGGTGGCTGGTATTCGGGATTGGGACGGCCATTGCGGGGTTGTCGGGCCTATTGGCGGCACCGACGCGGGCCGTTAACCCCGAGATGGGCATCCCGATTTTGGCCGAATCATTTGTAGTGACGGTGGTGGGCGGCATGGGCTCGTTGCCGGGGGCCGTAGTGGCTGGCCTGTTGGTCGGAATCGTCTTCGCGATGACATCACTATTTGCACCGGCCTACGCCGAGTTGTCCATCTTTGTGCTGATGGCGGTGGTTTTGCTGATTCGCCCGCAAGGCTTCTTCGGCAAAGCCGGCCTGATGGATTGACAGCAGTCTGATGATGAATTTCCTTGTCTCCATGATCGATTTGGCCCGCAGCCACCGCGTGGCAACAGCGATTGCCTTTTTGCTGATTTTTCCGTTCTTGATGCCTTACGACGCGTTGTCAGTCAATATCCTGATCTTTGGCCTGTATGCCGTGGGCTTCAACTTGCTGTTTGGCTACACGGGCATGCTGTCATTTGGGCATGCGGCCTTTCTTGGGGTGGGTGGCTATCTGGCAGGCATAGCCGTCGTACACGCAGGTTGGCCCTGGTGGGCGGCGATCATCGTCGGAGTAGTGGCTTCGTGCTTCGCAGGGCTGATTATTGGCTTCCTCGCAATTCGCACGCGGGGCATCTATTTTTCAATGGTCACGCTGGCACTTGCGCAAATCGTGTACTACATTTTTTATAAAACAGAAGCTTGGACTGGCGGCGAAAACGGCTTGCGCGGCGTGAAGGTTGAACGCATTGAGCTGCCTGGCATCAGCATTGATTTTTTGAATCCACTTAACAAGTACTATGTGATTCTGGTGTTTGTCGCGCTCGCGTTGTGGTTTGTATCCCGCATTCTCAATTCTCCGTTTGGTGCGGTGATCGAGGCGATCCGTGAAAACGAAAAACGCGCCGTGGCGTGCGGCTACAACGTCGCCCGCGCCAAACTGCTGGTGTTTGTGCTGTCAGCAGGAATTTGCGGCTTGGCGGGTGCATTGCGGGCACTGCATTTGTCAATTGTGCCGATTGATTCACTTCATTATTTGCAGTCAGGCCAGGCCATCATGATGTGCTTGCTGGGCGGCATGGGTACGTTTTTTGGCCCCTTTGTGGGCGCAGCGGTATTTCTCTATCTGGAAGATGTGGTAACCAACCTCACGCGCTACTGGATGGGCGCGGTAGGCATCATCTTCATGATCTTTGTGCTGTTCTTCCCCAAGGGCATTTGGGGTACGCTGCTGTATCAACTGGATCGCTGGAAGCTGCGTCAGGCAGGCCAGCCATGAGCGACACTCCTATCCTCGAAGCACGGGCCGTCTCGCGACAGTTCGGCAAGTTCAAAGCCCTGCAGAACATAAGCGTGGCCTTTCGCGCGTGCGAATTGACCGCGATCATCGGCCCCAACGGCGCGGGTAAAAGTACGTTTTTCAACGTCATAAGCGGTGGCATCCAGGCCAGCAGCGGGCAGGTGATGTTTGAAGGGCGAGACATCACGGCCCTGGCAGCTCACGACTACGCACGCATCGGCATTGCCAAAAGCTTTCAGATCACCAATGTGTTCAAGCAATTGAGTGCGCATGAAAACGTGCGTGTTGCCTTGCAAATGCAGGTGTCCAAATTTCAGATTCTGCGCGCCCGCCAAGGCTATGCTGAATTGATTCAACGGGCGGATGATCTCCTTTTGCGTGTGGGCTTGGGCGCCGACCGTGACAAGATGGCGGGCGACTTGGCGCACGGGCAGCAAAGATCACTTGAGGTGGCCATGGCGTTGGCCTGCGAGCCTAAGTTGCTGTTGATGGACGAGCCTACAGCGGGTATGTCGCCGCAGGAAACAGGGGTCATGATGGAATTGATCCTGCAACTCGCGCAAGAGCGTACCGTCATCCTGGTCGAGCACAAAATGAAGATGGTGATGGGCTTGTGCAAACGCCTGGTGGTGCTGCACCATGGCGAGCTGCTGGCCGATGGAAACCCAGATGACATCCGCAGCAACGCGGAGGTCAAGCGCGTCTACTTGGGTCAAAGCTGAAAATGAACATGCTCAAAGTGGATCAACTCAACGCCTGGTACGACCACAGCCACGTCATTCAGGGCTTGAGTTTTGAAGTCAATCGCGGCGAGATTGTGACGCTGATGGGGCGCAACGGTGCGGGCAAAACCAGCACGCTGCGAACCATCATGGGTTTGCTGAATAAATGCACGGGCCAAGTGAGTTATGACGGGCAGCAACTGTTGGGCCAGCCAACCCATATGCGCTACCACCATGGCCTGGCCTATGTGCCCGAGGAGCGGCGCATTGTGGCCGGCTTGACGGTGCTTGAGAATCTTCAGCTCGGCCTGCTCGCCAGCCCCAAGCGCGGTGAGATGAATGCCATGGTCGATGAAATTGCGCAGACTTTCCCCCGGCTCAAGGAGCGATTGCAACAGGATGGAACGTCTCTCTCGGGTGGTGAGCAGCAAATGCTGGCGATTGCGCGGGCGATGATGGCCAGGCCCCGCATGATCCTGATGGATGAACCGTCGGAGGGCATCATGCCGCTGCTGGTGGACGAAATGTTTGAGCTGTTTGCCCACATGAAACAGCAAGGCACGACGATTCTGCTGGTGGAGCAAAACGTGGAGCGCGCGCTGAAAATCTCAGACCGCGCCTATATCCTGGAGCAGGGCAGGATCGTGCACCATGGCACCGGTGCTGAGCTGCTGGCGGATGCCGAAATTCAGGAAAAGTACTGCGCTGTTTGAGGGTTTGCGCTGAGGGTCTCGGTAGATGGGGATAATCGCAGCCCATGGAACTGTTTGCCTTTCTCCTCGATTTCATCCTCCATGTTGACAAGCACTTAGAGTCGTTTGTCACCAGCTACGGCCCTTGGGTTTACGCGCTGCTGTTCGTGATCATCTTTGTTGAAACGGGTGTGGTGGTCATGCCATTTTTGCCAGGTGATTCGCTGCTATTTGTCGTTGGGGCCATGTGCGGGGTGGGGTTGATGAGCTACCCGCTGGCAGTGGGTTTGTTGTTTGTCGCGGCGGTGCTGGGCGACCAGTGCAACTACAGCATCGGGCGCTACTTTGGCCCCAAGGTGTTTCAGTGGAAGAACACGCGCTGGTTCAATAAAAGGGCGTTCAACCAGGCACACGAGTTTTACGAAAAGTATGGTGGCGTCACGATTATTGCGGCCCGTTTCATGCCGTTTTTGCGCACCTTTGCCCCATTTGTCGCTGGCGTGGCGCAGATGACGCGCTCCAAGTTCACCTTCTTCAACATCACTGGCGCAGCCCTTTGGGTGGGCGGCATCATCACCGTCGGCTACTTTTTTGGCAATCTTCCGTTCGTTAAAGCACATCTGGACAAAATCATCTGGGCGATGATTTTTGTGCCGGGTCTGTTGGTGCTGTTCGGAGCCTGGA
>JANOTE010000267.1:0-4131 GCA_031416195.1 Rhodoferax sp. | reverse complement strand
AGGGGGACAAAGTGAACCGCCTCCAAAACAGTATGGCTGATACCTGTTACAGACTTGTGCAGTACGACCAACGACTGCTGACCCCTACTTGTGCCGCCGTCTGACACCGGGGCAATGATCCGGCCGCCGACCGCCAACTGGTCAACCCAAGCCTGCGGCAAGGCATCGCCACCTGCCGCAGCAATGATGGCCGCATAGGGTGCGCCTTTGGCATAGCCCAACATCCCATCCCCCAGCAGCAGGTGCAGTGTTGGCAGCGCCAAATGACGCAGGTTGCTGCGGGCTTTTTCATGGAGGCCGCGCAGGCGCTCCATGCTATAAACCTCAGTGGCCAAGTGGCTCAAAACTGCCGCCTGGTAGCCGCACCCGGTGCCAATCTCAAGTACCCGCCCCAACAACCCTGGCGAGCCAGCGCGCAGCAATTCAGCCATGCGCGCCACCACGCTGGGCTTGGAAATCGTCTGCCCCAGACCAATCGGCAAGCTGGTGTCCTCATACGCCTGATTCACCAAGGCGGAGTCAACAAATCGATGACGCTCAACCCGCGCTATTGCGGCCAGCACCCAGGGATCTTCGATGCCTTGCTGGCGCAACTTTGCCACCATGTTCGAACGTACTGCACCAGAGTCAAGTCCGTGGCCCTGGCTTTGGCTTTGCGCCCTCCCAGTGGCATGCACCCGCTGACCGTCATGCTTCAGCGCAGGGCCTGACAGCAAGGTCGCCGGGAACGATGGCCTTTGTTTCATCTTGCAGCAGTTGTCAGGAAATGCTGGCAGGTCGCAAATGCATCATGGATTGCGTCCCATCATGGATTGCGCCCAATACCGCAAATGCTCGTGCTCAGTCAAATCGGTTTTGAGAGGCGTTATCGCCGTGTGACCCTGCGTGGTGGCATGAAAATCGGTGCCCTCGGTGTCGTCCTTGGCGGGCCCGGCACCTCCAATCCAGTACATGGTGTCGCCGCGCGGGCTTTGCTGGGTGATGACGGCCTCAGCGGCATGGCGTTTGCCCAGGCGGCACACCTTGGCCGGCTTGATTTTGTCGAACGGCAGATTCGGAATGTTGATGTTGAGCAGCCAGGGATGTGACGTATCGGTGCCGTTCATCGACAACTTGTGGTGCCCCATTTGCTGCACCATTTCCCGGGCTTTCTGGGCTGCCGCGTCAATATGCTCCCAGCCTTTGTCAACCTGCGAAAAAGCGATGGCTGGTATGCCGAACAAAAACCCCTCCATCGCTGCACCGACTGTGCCAGAGTAAATCGTGTCGTCACCCATGTTGGCACCGTTGTTGATGCCTGACACGACCAGATCAGGTCGGTAGCCCAGCAGCCCGGTCAGCGCTATGTGTACGCAGTCAGCCGGTGTGCCGTTGACATAGCGAAAACCGTTGGAAGCGCGGGTCACATACAGGGGGGAATGAAGTGTCAACGCATTGGACTTGGCGCTGTTGTTGACTTCAGGTGCCACCACCTCCACCTGCGCAATGTCTTTCAAGGCTTCGTACAGCGCCACAATACCTGGGGCCTGGTAGCCATCATCGTTTGAAATAAGAATTTTCATGCTTGGTTTTTGGTTGTTTCGATTGTAGGATGTACCTGTCACCACCCGTAATTTGCACACCTCACTGATAGAAAGACATTCATGCACGCCTGGCTTTGCGAAAACCCCATTGGAATTGATGCCTTGACCTGGAAGGAGATGCCCACGCCTGCGCCCGCAGCGGGCGAAGTCTTGATCGAAATCAAGGCCGCCAGCCTGAACTTCCCGGACATACTGATCGTGCAGAACAAGTACCAGATGAAGCCTGCCCTGCCCTTCGTGCCAGGATCCGAATACGCAGGCACGGTGGCGGCGCTTGGCGCAGGGGTAACTCACCTGAAGCTGGGTCAAAGTGTGGCTTGTCTGTCGGGCACGGGCGGCTTTGGCACGCACACCCTCGCGCCTGCCGAGCGCTGCATGCCGCTGCCACCGGGCTTCCCGTTTGTCGACGCAGCGGCGTTCATCATGATCTATGCCACGTCGCACCACGCGCTGATCGACCGTGCGCAACTCAAGGCGGGTGAAACCGTGTTGGTACTAGGTGCCGCAGGCGGTGTGGGCACGGCAGCCATCCAGATTGCCAAAGCGGTTGGCGCAAAGGTGATTGCGGCGGCCTCCAGCGATGAAAAGTGCGCGCTGTGCAAATCGATTGGTGCTGATGAAACTATTAATTACCAAACCGAGAATCTTCGGGATCGCCTCAAAGCCTTGACCAACGGCAACGGCCCGGATGTCATTTACGACCCGGTGGGCGGTGAATTTGCCGAGCCCGCGTTTCGCTCCATCGCATGGCGCGGGCGTTATTTGGTGGTGGGTTTTGCATCCGGCCCTATTCCCGCCCTGCCTTTCAACCTGGCCTTGCTCAAAGGGGCATCGATCGTGGGTGTGTTTTGGGGCGACTATTCCCGCCGCGAACCCAAGTCCAACGCCGCCATGATGGCTGAGCTGGCCCAGTGGTATGCCCAGGGCAAAATCAAGCCGGTGATTGATGGCACCATGCCGATGTCTGATTTGAAGACTGCCTATGCCCACATGGGTTCCCGTGGAGTCAAAGGAAAGCTGGTGATGGTGAACTAAAATACCGCTGCCAAAGTCATTTGGAGCCTGGTGATGAGCCATAAAAAACCCGTTGTTGAAACTTCCGTTGGATTCCCGCCCATCAACTATCTTGAAGAAGATGTGGCGACGCGCCCGATGGGTTTACACGAGTTCCCCAAGCAAGCGCGTATTGACCGCGAAATGGCCGTGATCGCCAGCCACCACGAGCGCATAACCACAGCAATCAACACTTTCTGGGGCCATCGCGATTGCACAGAGTATTTGCAAAAATTGATCTTGAGCGGCGGCGATGGTGCCGGAAAAGCCAGGGTGGGTTTCAAACCGGCTGTGCTGGCAGCGCTGATCAACCTTAGCGAGCTGCACGAAGTTAATCACCGCTGAGTTATCCAGCGTCACCATCACAACAAAGGCCGCTCAAGAGCGGCCTTTTTCATGACATTAACAGCTCAGATCAATGAAACTGCTCTTCCTCGGTTGAGCCGGTCAGCGCCGTCACGCTGGACTTGCCGCCTTGAATCGTCGTGGTGACTTCATCAAAATAACCGGTGCCGACTTCCTGCTGGTGCGACACGAAGGTGTAGCCGCGGTCGCGTGCTGCGAATTCTGGCTCCTGCACTTTTTCGACATAGGCCGTCATGCCGCGCTTGACGTAGTCTTGCGACAGGTCGTACATGTTGTACCACATGGAGTGGATACCAGCGAGGGTGATGAACTGGTACTTGTAGCCCATTGCACCAAGTTCGCGCTGGAACTTGGCGATGGTCGCGTCGTCCAGGTTTTTCTTCCAGTTAAAGGACGGTGAGCAGTTGTAGGCCAGCATCTTTCCGGGGTGGACTTTGTGCACGGCATCGGCAAACTTCTTGGCAAAGTTGAGATCAGGCGTACCGGTTTCGCACCACACCAAATCGGCGTACGCAGCATACGCATTGGCGCGGGCGATCGCCTGGTCAATGCCTTTGCGGGTTTTGTAAAAACCTTCGGCGGTGCGCTCGCCGGTCAGAAACGGTTTGTCGATGTCGTCGTAGTCGCTTGTCAAAAGGTCAGCGGCTTCTACGTCGGTGCGGGCAATTACCAGAGTAGGCACACCGCAGACATCGGCGGCCATGCGTGCGGCGATTAGTTTTTGGCAGGACTCGCGGGTGGGCAACAGCACTTTGCCGCCCATATGGCCGCATTTTTTGACAGATGCCAACTGATCTTCCCAATGAACGCCGCCTGCGCCGGCCTTGATCATGGCCTTCATCAGCTCAAACGCGTTCAACACACCGCCAAAGCCGGCTTCTGCGTCGGCCACGATGGGCGCGAAGTAGTCGATGTAGTCTTTGCCGCCTGCGTCAATGCCTTTGGCGTGCTGAATTTCGTCGGCACGGCGGAAGGTGTTGTTGATGGTTTCGACAACCTTCGGCACGGAATCAACCGGATACAGCGATTGGTCGGGGTACATGCTGGAATAGGTGTTGTTGTCAGCAGCAACCTGCCAGCCGGACAAATAGATAGCCTTGACGCCGGCTTTGACTTGCTGCATGGCCTG
>JANOTE010000266.1:0-6080 GCA_031416195.1 Rhodoferax sp. | reverse complement strand
CGGGTCAAGTTGCACCAGCGGCAGTTCAGACTGGATCAAACGCACGACATCGGCAGACGGCAGCACCTCGTTCATGCGCCAGCCATTGGTCGCACCCACGTCCATGTATTCAATGAATCTGAGCGTGATGCCGCTGCCCTTGAAATGCCGCGCCATCGGCAAAATCTCGCCATCGTTGGTGCCGCGCTTGACCACCATGTTGACCTTCAGGCCCGTCATGAGCCCAGCCGCGCTCAGGCCCAAGCCCGCGTCACGAGCGGCATCAATTCCCGCCAGCACATCAGCCACGGGAAAGTCCACGTCATTCATGCTGCGAAAAATGTCGTCATCAAGCCCGTCCAGGCTGACGGTGACGCGATTCAGGCCCGCCGCTTTGAGGGCCTTGGCCTTGCGTGCCAGCAAGGAGCCGTTGGTCGTCAGCGTCAAATCGAGGGGCTCGCCATCCACCGTGCGCAGTTGAGCGAGCTGCTCAATCAGCACCTCAATGTTTTTGCGCAGCAACGGCTCACCGCCCGTTAACCTGATTTTCTGCACACCATGCGCTACAAACAGCTTGGCGATGCGCGTGATCTCTTCAAACGACAGCAAGGCGGTTTGCGGCAAGTAGGCGTAGTCCTTGTCAAACACGTCTTTGGGCATGCAGTAATTGCAGCGGAAATTGCAGCGGTCTGTCACGCTGATACGCAGGTCGCGCAAGGGGCGGCCCATCGTGTCGCTCAGCATGCCATTGGCGACGAGGGGGTGTTTCGATGTTGATGGCAACACCAGCCCCGCGCGGCGCAGGTCGATCAGTGGGATGATTCGCTCAGTCATTGCACCCAGCCAAAATCACAGTCAAACACAACGCGCGCCATCCACCTCAATGCACACGCCGCTGATAAATGCAGCTTCGTCGCTGGCGAGGTAAAGCGCTGCGTTGGCGACATCCAGCGCGGTGGAGAAACGTCCGAGCGGAATGGACGCGCGAAACTTGGCTTTGCGCTCTTCGTCCACCGGGCCGCCCGCAAACGCGGCGGACAGGCCGGTATCGGGGTTGAACACTGGGTTGATGCAATTGACGCGGATGTTGTCCGGCCCGAGCTCTGCTGCGAGCGATTTGCTGGTGGTGATGACTGCGCCTTTGGAGCCGTTGTACCAAGTCAAGCCTGGGCGCGGGCGCACGCCCGCCGTGCTGGCGATGTTGATGAATACGCCACCCTTGTTGATGCGAAACACGGGAACCGCGTGAATGGTCGCCAGGTAGATGCTCTTCACGTTGACGGCGTAGCACTTGTCGAAGTCATCTTCAGACACCTCAAGTGCCGGTTGGTTTCTGTGCGTCCAGCCCGCGTTGTTGACCATCACGTCCAGCTTGCCGTAAAGCTTCACTGCGGATTGAACCAGCGCGGCCACGTCACTGGATTGGGTGACATCGGCTGCGAAAAAAGAAGCAACACCGCCTGCTGCCTTGATCTGCCCGACTACCGCTTCGCCCAGTTTGCTGTCGATGTCATTGACGATGACGTGGGCACCTTCTGCCGCAAGCCGTTTGGCGATACCTTCGCCAATGCCGCCGCCCGCACCCGTGATGATGATCGATTTGCCTTTAACGCGCATGATGTCTCCTTCTAGCTATCTAAGTGGTGTCGGCACCGTGGGTGCAAATGTGCCAGGTGCGATGGGTGCAACGCGGTCAGGCAAGTCAAACTTGGGTTTCACCTTTTGGGGTGCAAGGTTCTGTGGTGATAAAGCAGCTTGCTGCGCGCTCTCGTCCATTGCCCAAAAACTGGGTGCGGGCAAGCTGGTGCGCTTGAAACCACAATCGGGCGAAAACAGCCAGGAAACGACGTAATTGGAGTGATCCACATTGGGCTCAAAGCGATCCAGCCCTTGCATCAAATCCTGCTGCAAGGCGGGTGCGTGTTGCAGCAGCGCTTCGTTCCCATTCATCACAATCAAATGGACGAACAACTCGTCGTCCATGTTGCTGTGCGATATGCCAGTCACCTCGCAACCAACCCAGCCCGCTGGAATGCCGTTTTTACGCAGCGTATCTTTGAGCACCACGCGAACCAGCTCGCGTTGCACATCGGTATGCTGCAGAGTCGCACCCGTCACAGGCTCAGCAGGCGGCTGCGCGCCCCTGAGCCCACCCGTCGGCGTTGCAGGTCGCGCTGCCTTGTTTTTTCCGAAACCAAACAGTTTCCACATGATTCGAACGTCCTTTTATTCATCCATTGGCACTAACCGTGCCGAATAGCGACGGTTTTGAGGGTCGTGAAACCATAAAGCGCTTCAAAGCCTTTTTCGCGCCCGTATCCACTGGATTTTACGCCGCCAAAGGGCAACTCTACGCCACCGCCCGCGCCGTAATTGTTGATGAACACCTGCCCGCTTCTGACCCGTCGGGCCATGCGCAATTGACGCGCACCGTCGCGTGTCCAAATGCCGGCCACCAGCCCAAACTGGGTAGCGTTGGCCAGTTCGACCGCATGTTCCTCATCTTTGAAGCTCATGGCGGCCAGCACCGGGCCGAACACTTCTTCCTGCGCAATGCGATGGCTAATGGGAACGTCGCGCAGCAATGTTGGAGCCTGGTAGAAGCCCGCCTGGGGGGCCTCATCCACGATATGACCCTGCGCCACCATGGGGATATTGGCAACCTGGGCATCGCTCAAAAAATCCCACACGCGTTGCTGTTGACTCTGGCGAATCAACGGGCCGACTTCTAGGTCCATCGTCGCCGGGCCAACACGCAGTTGCTCAAACGAGTGCCCCAGGCGTTCCAGCAGCGGCTCATAAATGGCTTGGTCGATCAGCACCCGCGACCCGGCGGAGCAAGTCTGCCCAGCGTTTTGCACGATGGCGTTGATCACCGCTGGAATGGCCGCGTCCAGATCAGCATCTGCAAAAATAATTTGCGGGCTCTTGCCGCCCAGCTCCAGCGTCACTGGGCAATGCCGCTCCGCAGCGATTTGCTGGATGAGCGTGCCGACTTTGGGGCTACCCGTGAAGCTGATGTGGTCAATGCCCGCATGGCGCGCCAGCGCGTCGCCCACCTCGTGCCCGTAGCCGGTGACGATGTTGATCGCACCCGCCGGGAAGCCGACTTCAGCCGCCAGTTGCGCCACCCGAATCAGCGACAGGCAAGCATCTTCAGCCGGCTTGACCACGCACACGTTGCCCGCCGCAAGCGCGCCACCGACGCTGCGGCCAAAAATCTGCATCGGGTAGTTCCACGGAATGATGTGGCCAGTGACGCCATGCGGCTCGCGCCAGGTCAGCACACTGTAGCCATCCAGATAAGGAATGGTGTGGCCGTGCAGCTTGTCGCATGCGCCTGCGTAAAACTCGAAGTAGCGGGCAAGCGCCGCAGAATCCGCCAGCGCCTGGCGAGTGGGCTTGCCGCAATCGCGCTGCTCAATCATCGCCAGTTCGTGTGCGTGGTCGGTGATGGCCATGCTCAGGCGCATCAGCAGGCGCCCACGCTCAGGGGCGCTCAGCTTACTCCACACCGCGTTGAGGCACTGGCGTGCAGCGTGTACGGCGGTGTCGACATCGTTTGAATTGCTGCGCTGAATCTCGTCAAATATTTGCCCGTCTGACGGGTCGATCATCGGGATGGTTCGCGCGGAAGGAGAGGGCACACTGGCGTTGGCGATGTAATTGAGCTGCATGATGACTTGAAAAATTTGCGGTTGTCGGCAGTTGCGGATGTGATTCCTGCAATGGTAGCGGATGGTTCCAAACGAATAAAAAAGCCCGCAACAGCGGGCTTTTGAAAAACGTCAACGCCAAAGCTACATCAACGTCACCTCAACGCGCCGACCTTCTTCAGCCGAGGTCGCTCCGGCCTTGATGTCCTCGGGCTTTTTGAGCTGAATCTTGTCTTCTGGCACGCCGATGATCTTGAGCAGATCACGCACCGCAAAGGCGCGCAGTTTGGCCAATTCGGCATTTTTCACGGGGTCGCCAGTTCCGTCGACATAGCCGCTGATGACGGCTGTTTTACCCGCCATCACGCCGTTGACCACATCAACCAGGGCATCTTTGCCGCCTACAGCCAGGTCTGCCTTGCCCGAAGCAAAGTAGAACTTGACCACGCCGCCTTCGGTTTTGACAGAGGCTGCATCGACCGCTGCTTTGGTGGCCGCCGCCATCGCGGCATCGCTTTTGACACCAACGTCTATTGCGGGGGCTGCTGCTGGCGCTGCAGCCGTGGCTGCAACTGTCCCCACGGCGGCAACCGTAGCGGCAGCCGGCATCGCAGTCTTGGCGCCGGTGTCACCGTGAATTTGCATCATCAAAGGCACGATCAAAAGCGCCACGATGTTGATAATCTTGATCAGCGGGTTGACCGCCGGGCCAGCGGTGTCTTTGTACGGATCGCCCACGGTGTCGCCAGTCACTGCCGCTTTGTGCGTTTCAGAGCCTTTACCGCCATGGTGGCCGTCTTCGATGTACTTCTTGGCGTTGTCCCAGGCGCCGCCGCCAGTACACATGGAAATCGCCACGAACAGACCGGTGACGATGGTGCCCATCAGCAAGCCGCCCAAGGCAGCGGGGCCCAGTGCCAAACCAACAACGATCGGCACGACCACGGGCAACAGCGATGGGATCATCATCTCCTTGATCGCCGCTGTCGTCAGCATGTCCACCGCTGCACTGTAATCTGGCTTGCGCTTGCCAGCCATGATCAGGCCATCGGCAAACTGGCGGCGCACTTCGACGACGACTGAGCCGGCGGCGCGGCCCACGGCCTCCATCGCCATGGCGCCGAACAGGTAGGGAATCAAGCCGCCGATGAACAGGCCAATGATGACCATCGGGTTTGACAAATCAAACGTGATGGCTTTGCCGTAGGCTTCGAGCTTGTGGGTGTAGTCGGCAAACAGCACCAAGGCGGCCAGGCCCGCCGAGCCAATCGCGTAGCCTTTGGTGACGGCCTTGGTGGTGTTGCCCACGGCATCCAGCGGGTCGGTCACGTCACGCACGCTCTTGGGCAGCTCGGCCATTTCGGCAATGCCGCCGGCGTTGTCGGTGATCGGGCCGTAAGCGTCAAGCGCGACCACGATACCGGCCATGCTCAACATGGAGGTGGCTGCAATCGCAATGCCGTAAAGACCAGCCAACGCGTAGGCTACATAAATGGCGATACACACAAATATCACCGGCCAAGCGGTGGATCGCATCGACACACCTAAACCCGCGATGATGTTCGTGCCGTGGCCCGTTGTGGAGGCTTGCGCGATGTGCTTCACCGGCGCGTATTGCGTGCCGGTGTAGTACTCGGTGACCCACACCAGCGCGCCTGTGAGCACCAGGCCCACCGCGCAAGCGCCAAACAGCGCCATCTGCGTGCCAGCGGCTTTGATGGCGTTGTCCGGCATCAACCAGGTGGTGACAAAGTAGAAAGCGACGAGTGACAGGCCACCGGCGACAGCCAGGCCTTTGTACAGCGCGGGCATGACGTTTTTCATGCCAGGCGATGCCTTCACGAAGAAGCAGCCGATGATCGACGCGATGATCGACACCGCACCGAGCGCCAGCGGATAGACCACGGCAGCGGTGCCAGAGCCCGTCACCAGCAGCGCACCCAAAACCATGGTGGCGATCAGCGTCACCGCGTAGGTTTCAAACAAGTCCGCAGCCATGCCAGCGCAATCGCCCACGTTGTCGCCCACGTTGTCGGCAATCACCGCTGGGTTGCGTGGGTCATCCTCGGGGATGCCAGCTTCAACTTTGCCGACCAGATCTGCGCCCACGTCAGCGCCTTTGGTGAAAATGCCGCCGCCCAAGCGGGCAAAGATCGAAATCAGCGACGAACCAAACGCAAAACCAATCAGCGGGTTCAGCAGCTTGGCCAGGTTTTTGTCGGGCGTTAAGTTGCCGTTGCCGACCAGGAACCAGTAAAACGCCGTCACGCCCAGCAGCCCTAAGCCCACCACCAACATGCCGGTGATGGCACCACCGCGAAACGCCACATCCAGCGCAGGGCCAATGCCCCGGGTCGCAGCCTGCGCGGTGCGCACATTGGCTTTGACCGAGATATTCATGCCGATAAAGCCGCAAGCGCCCGAGAGCACCGCACCCACGACAAA
>JANOTE010000265.1:0-2134 GCA_031416195.1 Rhodoferax sp. | reverse complement strand
CATGCGTTACAGACTGCGCTGCATCCAGCGTGATGGTCTGGCCTGCGCCGCAAAACTTCAGCGCGTTGTCAACCAGATTGGCAACGGCACGCTCAAACAGCTCGACATCGAGCGCCGCGGCAACGCCCCGTGCGGTACCTGCGTGGGCAGCAACACGCAAGCTGACACCCAGGCGCGCGGCACGTTCTGCGAAGCGCAGCACCACGTCGTCCAGCAGCTCCAGCACGTCCATCACCTGGCATCGTAGTTTGAATTCTGGCTCGTCCAGTTGGGCCAGGTCGCCCAGCGAATGCACCAGCCGCGCGGCGTTGTGGGTGTTGCGCAGGGCCACCTCCACCAACTGGCGGTCGGCCATGCGGGTTTCGTCACCGGCCCAGCGACTCTCCAGAGTTTCAAGGCAGGCGGCGGTCGCCGTCAGCGGCGAGCGCAGGTCGTGCGACAGGTTGCTCACCCCTTCGCGGCGAAAGTGATCCAACCGGCGCAGCGTGCGCCATTGCGTGCGCAGCGTGGCCAGCATCATGCGAATGCCGTTGTTGAGCTGGCCAAACTCGTCGCGTGAGGTGCGCGACACGTTGGCAAAGTGATCGGTGCCCGCATTTGCCACGCTGGATGACAGGTCTTCAAGCCCGTCGCGCGAGACCGCCGCCACGGCTTGCGTCAACCGGGCCAGCGGCCGCGTCACCACCGAAGTCACCCACGCTGCCAGCAGCGTGCTCAGTGCCACGACGGCCAGTATCAAGACCAGCGCGGGCTGCGCAAAGGCGCTGCGCAGGCTGGCCCAGCCGTCTTGCGGCAAGCTGCGCTGACGGCTCACCATGTAGAGGTAACCCATGACGGGCGTGTCGTTGCGGATGACGGTTTGGCGCAGCGGGCGTGCCGCGATCACGGCGTTGGCATCGCCGTGCGCGGGGTCGTCGCCCATCACATACGGCATGGGCATTGGCCCGGCCGCATCCATCACGGGCCCCAGCGCTACCTTGAAGCCTTTGGGCAGGTCGATGTCGGCTGACGAAGCCACCACCGTTCCTTGCGCATCCAGCAAATACAACTGCGTGTCTGGCTCAAACAGCACCAGGTTGGCCAGGAAGCTGTTGAAATCATCGGCAAAGCGATCCCGCAGGGCAAACATGTCAGTGTGGCGTGCCACCACGCGCTCCAAAAAGGCGCTGGCGCGGTAGTAGGTGGTTTCGCGGTCAAAACGCTCAAACGCCAGCAGCACGGCGGCGATCACGCCGATGGCGGTGAGCAGCCCGGTGATGAAAATCGTGCAGGCAATCTTGAAGCGAACCGTCACGTGGCACCCACCTTATGCCAATATTTCACAGGCTCTGGTCGCGCATTTTGTAGCCCGCACCGCGCACCGTCAAAATCAATTCGGGCCGCAGCGGGTCAGCCTCCAGTTTGGCGCGCAGGCGGTTGATGTGGGTGGTGACGGTGTGCTCGTAGCCATCGTGCGTGTAGCCCCACACGGCATTGAGCAACTGCGAGCGCGAGAACACGTGCCCGGGCGACTGCGCAAAATGCAGCAGCAGGTCAAACTCCAGCGCGGTGAAATCCAGCGCCTTGCCCTGCATCATCACCTGCCGCTTGACTGGCAATATCTCCAGCGCACCGTTGCGAAGGGAGGTCGCCTGCAGCTGCGTGTTGGTCTGCGCCACGCGCAGCAGCTCGGCGCGGCGCAGCAAGGCCTTTACGCGTGCCAGCAGCTCGGCCAGTGAAAACGGCTTGGTGAGGTAATCGTCCGCGCCCAGCTCCAGGCCGAGCACGCGATCCAGCTCGGTGGACTTGGCAGTCAGCATCAGGATTGGCGTGCTGATTCCGCGCGCGCGCAGGGTTTTGCAAAGCTCCAGCCCGTCCATGCCGGGCATCATCAAATCGAGAACCAGCAAGTCGTTGGCGCGGGCGGTTTCGCTGGCGAGTGCGGCCAGGCCATCGGCCACTTCGGTCACGTCATAGCCAGCGCTCTTGAGGTTCAGCACCAGCAGGTTGCGGATGTCGGTCTGGTCTTCAGCAACGAGGATTTTCTTCATGTTCACGATCCTAAGTCAGCTTTGCGTCCGTGATCCTTACCCATTTGTTATCTGGCTGTGATATTTCGGGAGGTGGGCGTGAGGTGGGGCGGGCACAGTCCATC
>JANOTE010000264.1:0-2410 GCA_031416195.1 Rhodoferax sp. | reverse complement strand
GCCTGTGGCCAGATCGAGAATACGCTCACCGGGCTTGGGGGCAAGCCGCAGGACGCAATGCGCGATGGAGTCGGCGATGCCGCTGCTGATCTGATCGTAGTCCGCCCCGCCGGAACTCCAGACGGCGGCAGGCCGCTGGTTGTGGGTTTGAATTGATGTTTCCATAAAAGCTCCATTTCTGTCTGTGGGTTTCACTTGGTTATGTCATTGAGCATCGTGAGGAAAGGACCAGTCGAGTCCTCAGCCACTTTCTGCACCTCAGGATGAGGATCGAGCATGCCCAAAAAGCGCGGGTGCAGCATCGTTACCTTCGTCACACCACCCTCCTGATAAATGCCCATATGGCCGCACGGCATTATGGCGGCGACGTGCATGCCCGCACTCCAGACGTTGGAGGCAATTTTGGGGATACAAATGCGCACCTGCGTGACTTCGCCGTTCTTGAGTTTGTTGTCGCCTACGTAAAGCCAGCTTTGCTGCTTGACATAGTCACGCACCGCCTGATGCAAGTCAGCGGGTGATTTCGTCGAAGACCGGGTGACAAACAGCTCGTCACGCGTGAACGTGGGCGTGGTGGTGCAGGCGGAAAGGCCCGCGCTACACGCGGCAATCAGCACAAATTTCTTGAAAGTACCTAACATCATTTTCTCCTTAAAGAACGGTTGAAAACCTCAATTCTCGAACGCTTCGGGCCTCAGTCACTCAGGGTGTTTTGCGGGCGCTCACCAAGCCCGTCAGGCCGGGAAGCAGATCAGTGCTTTCCGGCGCAGTGAACCCGCTATCGAGCAGAATCGTCGTCAAATCCGACGCGGAGAACGACACAAGGTCCGGTCCGCTGATGCTGTTCGCAACAAACCAGAGCGCCGCGTTGCTTGGCCCATGGCGCTGGTCGTCAAGCATGAAATCGTGCACCAGGATGGTTCCGCCCGGTTTGAGTGCATGCCAGGCCTTTTCAAACAAGGGGCGAAAAGTATCTGCCGGCATGGCACTGAGCAGATACGACATCAGCACGGCATCCTGCCCGCCCGGCCATGACGTTGCCAGCGCTTCGCCAGCTACCGTCGAAATCCGCTCAGCAAGTCCAGATTGGGATGCATAGCGCTGTGCAATCTGCACGACATTAGGAAAATCGATGATCGTGGCCCGAAGTTGGGGGTTGCGCTCGCACATGGCAATACTGAATGCACCGCTGCCGCCCGCCACATCAAGCAGGCTGGTCCAGCGCGAGCCATCGACGCGACGCGCCAGCACATGGGCCGGCCCCAAGGAGCCCACGTGTTGTGACCGTGAGAACAGCTCGGCCTCAGCGGGGGAAGACATACGCGCGTACATCGGTGTTGTCGGCTTGCCATTCAATGCATCCCCAAGTTCCTCGAACGAGGGATAAATCTGCCGATCAATTTGGTAGCGGAAATAGTCTCCGAAATACAAAGGCGATTTCATCACCAGATAGGCTGCCGCGGCGGGGGAATTGAAATACCGATCACCATCCAGGCCAAGCAAGCCCAGACTGGTACAGGCACGCAGCAGGGTGCGTAGCCCATTGGGTGCAGCTTTTGTACGTTTCTCAATCTCATCGACCGCAAGCGGCCCGTCGGCTAAATGGGAGAAAATTTCCAGGTCAAGCGCTGCAAACAACACTTTTGATGCCATGAATCCATAGCCAACATGGGAGATTTCTATTGCCTCGCTCAAGAGCCTCACGTCAGTTCTCCTTTTTCGTTACCTTGTTCATCTGATTTCTATCGGATAGAACAATCCCCTCGACTTGGCAGCAGTGTCTGGCCTCCGCTCAGCCCAGGCAATGAAACGCGCGTGAAAAGTTGTGAAAAAACCGTGAAACTGTTAGTCTGACCGGGGTATCACTGCCCTACTTTGATTGACACCATGTCATCACCCCTGCACGCATATCGCTTCGGTCGCTTTGAAGTCCGCCCAGCCGAGCGGGCGGTTTTCGTTGATGATCACGCCGTGACGCTCGGTGCACGTGCTTTTGACATGCTGCTGACGCTGATCGAGCGCCGTGACCGGGTAGTCAGCGGGAAAGAGTTGATGAAGACCATCTGGCCAGGACTGGTGGTCGAAGAAAACAATCTTCGGCAACAGGTCTCGGCCTTACGCAGAGTATTCAGCCCGCAGGTCATCCTCACGATCCCCGCACGGGGTTATCAGTTTGGGATGGTCCTGATTGACGAAGTACCCACGCTGAATCTAGGCGTGACGGGAAGCTCTGGCGGCGAGTCTGCCGCGCGCCCGCCCAATGAATCAACCCATCACATGACGACAGGACGGCCGACCGTTGCAGTACTTCCGTTCGTCAATATGTCCGGTGACCCGGGCCAGGAATATTTCTCGGATGGGATCACACAGGACATCATCACCCGTTTGTCGCGATACCACTGGCTCAATG
>JANOTE010000263.1:0-4174 GCA_031416195.1 Rhodoferax sp. | reverse complement strand
CACTGACATTGGGCTGACCCCCGCAGGCAACTGCGCTGATGTGCCAAAGCTGGCAAGCGTCCCCCAACAGGCGTGCGCAGGGTGACTTGCAGGCCAGTGCCATCGGTTCGGGCGACCAATGTGGCAGGCAACGCGACGGCGCTGGAGGGGGCAATGCCCGTTGGTCCAGGCGATGGGCCGAATCGGCGGTGATGTCGTCGACAAAAACGGATTGCGCCAGGAAGTCGGTCGAATCAGCCCACGAATAATATGCACAATTAGCTATACAAAATATAGTAAATCAAAACTTCTCGTGCGGTGCCAAATAGCGCCACTGCCCCAGCGGCAGGTTGCCCAGCATCACGTTGCCGATGCGCACGCGCTTGAGGCCCACCACTTTCAAGCCAACCAGCTCGCACATACGGCGAATCTGGCGCTTTTTGCCTTCGGTCAACACCACGCGCAGTTGCTCGGGGTTTTGCCAGGCGACTTGCGCGGGCTTGAGGGCTTGGCCATCCAGGCTCAAGCCGTGGCGCAGTTTGGCCAGCAGGGCAGGGGGGAAGACGGCCTGCACGTTGGTGGTGATGGGGTCGTCGTCGTCCATGCGGATCAACTGGCCGGGGGTTTGATCGACCTGGTTCAAGCCTACAAACGCCACACGCACCAAATACTCCTTCTCCATCACCGAGTCTTCACCAATCAACTGGCGCGCCACACGGCCATCTTGCGTCAACACCAAGAGGCCAATCGAGTCAATGTCCAGCCGACCGGCAGGCACCAAGCTTTGCAATTGCTTGGGGTGAAAGAAGAAACGGGCGTTGTCATCGACCCAGCGGTTTTGCGGCTGCACCAGCGTGATGGCGGGCAGGTGGCCGTCTTCGGCCTGACCACTCACCAGGCCCATCGGCTTGTTGACCAAAATCGTCACCTGATTGGCCTGCTGGCCCTGCGCCTGTTTGTTGACCTCGATGCGCGCATCGTTTGTGACTTGCATGCCCATCGACGCCACCTCGCCATTCACCTTCACCCAGCCCCGGCCAATCCAGTCGTCTGCTTCACGGCGCGAGGCTATTTGCAGCTCGGCCATGCGCTTGTTCAGGCGGGTGGTGATGGTGCCATCAGGCGCGGTCTTGACCGGCCCGGGTTTTGTCAAGCCGGCTGGTTTGGCCACGCGGCGGAACTGGGGCGAATCTGTTGCGGAATTTTGCGAATCGGGCGGATTTGACATGGAAATGGTGAGGTGGGCAAACAAAGCTATAAGTATAATAGCAAGTTGTGTATTATATTCGTGGGCTAAGGGTCTATTTATTTCAGAAATAGTGAAAAATCGAGCCCTGGAGCCTGAATATTAACCCTCAGGTTCACTTTTCCGAGCTCGTGATGACCGCCGTCTGCAACGCCGCCAAGTCCAGCACCCGCAGCCCCCCATATTCCACCCGGATGATGCCCTGCGCCTGTAGCGAGGTCAGCGCCTCGTTCACGCGCTGGCGCGACAGGCCCACGAGATAGGCCAGCTCTTGCTGCGTGATGCGCAGCACTTCACCCACGCCAGGGTAGAGCACTCGGTTAAACAGCGCCGCCAGGCTTCTTGCCACGCGGATGTCAGGGTTGTTCATGCGATCTATCTCGCGCATGCCGATGAATTGGCTCAGGCGTTCGTTCAACTGGTCCATCACGAAGCGGTTAAAAGCAATCGAATGATCCAGCAGCCAGTGGAAGGTGTCCACATGCAGGCCCGCCACGCGGCTTTTTCGCAGGGCCTGGATGTTGTAGCGGTAGTTCTCGCGTTTCAGCGCCGTGCCTTCGCCAAACCACCCACCGGGTGGCACGCCGGTGAAGGTCATGGTCAGGCCCTGGGCGTTGTCGGCGCTCATTTTCAGCAGGCCGTCCACGACGCCGATCCAGAAGCTGATGGGGCGGCCCGCTCGACAGATGTATTCACCGGGGCGCGCTTCAGCGATTTTCAAGTCACCGGCGGCGCGCTCGCGCTCCGGCGCCGATAGCAAATACATCCATGGAATGGCTTCGAGTTCGTCAGCCTCCAGTGGGCGCTGACGTTGCAGCAGGGTCGTATTGGTGCTCATCGCAGCGTAGCGAGCCAGGGTGGGTAGTTCATGACATTAGCTGGAAATGGATTCGCCGTAAGCCTGCGTTCAGTGAAGGGAAAACACCTAACGAGAAAGACCTGAATTGTCGTTCAAACGACAACATAGCGTCAAACTAATGTCTATTATTCGGCTCCAACAAACGTGAATTTGTGCGGATGTCCAGCGCAATGGGCACCCAGATTGAAATGCAAAAAGGTATGGTGATGGAGACAACTTTTCCCGGTTTATTGTTGAGTCATGCGGCGAAAAGGCCGCTGGCCGCCGCCATGCGCGAGAAGGAATACGGCATCTGGCAGGCGCTGTCGTGGGCAGACTTGGCGACGATGGTGGAGCAGCTTGCCTGTGGCTTGCATGAGGCCGGCTTGCGCAAAGGCGAGCACATGGTGGTGGTCGGTGCGAACCGCCCGCGCCTTTACGCAACCATGCTGGCTGCGCAGTCGCTGGGGGCCGTCCCGATTCCGCTGTACCAGGATGCGGCCGCGCTGGAATGCGTGTTCCCCATCAACAATGCCGAAGTGCGTTTTGCCTTCGCCGAGGATCAGGAGCAGGTTGACAAGCTGCTGGAGATCCGTGAGCAATGCCCGCAGTTGCAGCACATTTATTTCGATGACCCACGGGGCCTGCGCAAGTACGATGAGACGGGCTTGGTGGCCATTGAAGATCTGTTGACGGCGGGCAAGGCGTTTGCCGCGAAGAACAGCGGGTTCTTTAAAGATGCCGTGGGCAAAGTCAAGCCGGGCGATGTCGCTGCGATGTTTTTCACATCCGGCACTACCGGCAATCCCAAAGGCGTGGTACACACCCACAACTCGCTGCTCGATCGCGCGCGCGCCGGGGCGCAGTTCGATAAGCTGACCGAGACCGAAGAAGTGCTGGCCTACATGCCACCCGCGTGGATTGGGCAAAATATTTTCAGCTACGCGCAATGGCTGGTGTGCGGCTACGTGGTCAATTGCCCCGAGTCAGCGGCCACCACCACCATCGATTTGAAAGAGGTTGGCCCGACCTACTACTTTGCCCCACCGCGCGTGTTTGAAGGCCTGCTCACCAGCGTGATGATCCGCATGGAAGACGCGGGCCTACTTCAACGCAAAATATTCGCCACTTTCATGAATGTGGCCAAACGGGTCGGCCCGGCCAAGATGGATGGCAAGCCGGTGTCGCTCATCGACGGCATTAAATACCAACTGGGCAACTGGCTGGTCTACGGCGCGCTGCGCAACAACCTGGGTTTTAGCCGCGTACGTGTGGCCTACACGGCGGGCGAAGCGATTGGGCCGGATTTATTCACGTTTTACCGCTCCATCGGGATCAACTTGAAGCAGCTTTATGGTTCCACCGAGACGGCGGTGTTTGTCTGCCTGCAGCCCGACAACGCGGCCAGGGCAGACACCGTAGGCATCCCGATTTCGGGTGTGGAGATTAAGGTGGCGGCGAATGGCGAGGTGATGGTGAGGTCATCCGGCCTCCTGAAGGAATACTACAAAAACCCGACGGCCACCGCCGAGGTGCTCACCGCAGACGGCTGGTACCACACCAGCGACGCGGGCTTTCTGGATGCACACGGCCACTTGAAAATCATTGACCGGGTGAAAGACGTGGGCCGCTTGAAGGGTGGCGTGTTTGATGGTGGCATGTTCGCGCCGAAATACGTTGAAAACAAGCTGAAGTTTTTCCCGCACATCAAGGAAGTGGTGGCCTTTGGCGATGGCCGCGAGAAGGTTTGCGTGATGGTGAACATCGACTTTGACGCGGTAGGCAACTGGGCCGAGCGGCGCAACCTGTCGTACGCGGGCTACACCGACTTGGCACAAAAGCCCGAAGTCTACCAGCTCATTAAAGAGTGTGTGGAGAAGGTCAACATCGATTTGAGTGCGGACGCGATGCTCGCAGGCAGCCAGATCAGCCGCTTCCTGATTTTGCACAAAGAGCTTGATGCCGATGACGGTGAGTTGACCCGCACCAACAAAGGTCGCCGTGGCTTCATCGCTGATAAATACCTGCCGCTGGTGGTGGCGCTGTATGGCGGCAAGACATCTCAATTCATTGAAACCGTGGTCAAGTTTGAAGATGGCCGCACTGGCAGC
>JANOTE010000262.1:0-2384 GCA_031416195.1 Rhodoferax sp. | reverse complement strand
CCGGCGGTGATTCGCTGGGCCAGCCAGTCTCGCAGGCCGTAGTGCGCACCGACGACGATGCGTTTGGTACCGTAATTTGAAGCCATATTTCTTCTTTCTTGCGCTTATTCTTGCTAAGTCAATACAAACCAAACAGCTTGGCGCCCAAGATCACGGTCAGCCCGACACTCAGGGCCAAAGTGGCGATAGCTGAGTTCTTGCCAAACTCTTTGGAGGTTGCCGAGTGGTTTGTGTCCATCCACAAGTGGCGCAGGCCCGCAATAGAGTGATGCAGAAAGGCCCAAATCAAGGAAAGCGCCACCAGCTTGATGAACCAGCCCGGCGTGAATCCAATTCCCTTGGAAAACGCACTGGTGAACCTGGCAAACGAGATTTCGCTGGACACCGACACATCAAACATCCAGATGATGAACGGCAGCAGCAAAAACATGAGAAAACCGCTGATGCGGTGCAAGATCGACACGATGCCTGCCGCCGGAAGGCGGTAAGACGGTAAATCGGTGAAGACGTTGATGTTGCGGAATTCACGCCGCTTGGGGCGCGATGGGGTAGCCAGCTCGGTCATAGGAGTTCTTTCGGGGATACTTTCATGGATGTAACGGCATTGTAATTTTTTGAACTTGTCGAACTCGGTATAGGGAAAATTCTATTGCAATGCAGCATGCTGATGGCGGGCTTGCAAAATACACTTCAAATTCAGGCTGCTAATTCAGCTCATTTCGGTAGTGATGAGTGTCCGTCAGGTACAGGCCACGGCGAATCTCCATGGGCGCGTCGTTGTAAGTGTAGGCAATGCGTTCCACGCTCAGAAGTGGCGTTTTCCGATCTGTTTTTAATAGCAAGCTCTGCTCGGCATTGGGCATGATGGCGCGAATCTTTTCCGATGCACGCACCATGCGCACGCCAAATTCTGTTTCAAACAGGGCATACATGGGGCCGTGGTAGTCCCTCAGCCGCTCGGCGGTCAGGCCTTTGAACGGGCCGCCGGGCAGCCACAGGTCTTCCAAGATGGTGGGTCGGCCTGCGAACGACAGCACCCGGCGCACTTGCAGTACTGCATCGCCCGTGCGCAAGCCGAGTGATTTGGCCACGTCGCTGCTGGCGCGCAGCCGCTTGCAGTCGATGATTTGGCGCTGGGCGGGGCCTTCAGAGCTGGTGTCCCCCTCATCAGGCACGAGCTTCAGAAAGCGGTACTGCACGTGCTGTTCGGCGTGGGTGGCGACGAAGGTGCCCTTGCCCTGGCGACGCACCAGCAGATTCCCGGCCGCAAGCTCGTCAACCGCCTTGCGCACGGTGCCTTGGCTGACGCGAAAGCGCGCGGAAAGCTCCATCTCGCTTGGAATCGCTTCACCTGGTTTCCATTCACCACCCAACAAACTCTGAAGAATCAGCCCTTTTATCTGCCGGTACAGCGGGCTGAAGGCCGGGGTCTGCAGGGCCACAGCGCGGTCAACCATGCCTGTCGGCGCGGTGAAATCGGCAATTGAGGAGGGCGTTTGATTCATAAAGTTCAGGCGTGAATCATATCTTATATAAGACATAAGACAAGTTGACGCATCGCTCTTTTCGGGGGTAAACTCCGGGGCAGTTGTTCGCCCTGTTTCCCCACTTTCTTTCAACTTCCCCCCGGAGATTTTCATGAGCAAAAAGCCCGTTCGCATTGCTGTTACCGGCGCTGCTGGTCAAATCGGTTACGCCATCCTGTTTCGCATCGCCTCGGGCGAAATGCTGGGCAAAGACCAGCCGGTGATCCTGCAACTGCTCGAAGTGCCGGTTGAAGGCCCGCAAAAGGCGCTCAAGGGCGTGATGATGGAGCTGCAAGACTGCGCCTTCCCGCTGCTGGTCGGCATGGAAGCCCATGGTGACCCGATGACCGCGTTCAAAGACGTGGACTACGCGCTGCTGGTGGGCTCAATGCCGCGCAAGGCCGGTATGGAGCGCGCCGAATTGCTGGCTATCAACGGCCAGATCTTCACCACCCAGGGCAAGGCCCTGAACGCCGTGGCCAGCCGCAACGTCAAGGTGCTGGTGGTGGGCAACCCGGCCAACACCAATGCCTATATCGCAATGAAGAGCGCGCCTGATTTGCCACGCAAAAACTTCACCGCCATGCTGCGCCTGGATCACAACCGGGCGCTTAGCCAGATCGCCGCCAAAACCGGCAAGGCTGTGGCTGATATCGAAAAGCTGGCCGTGTGGGGCAACCACTCGCCCACGATGTACGCCGACTATCGCTTTGCCACTATTCATGGTGAAAGCGTCAAGGCCATGATCAACGACCAGGAATGGAATGCCAACACCTTCCTGCCCACCGTGGGCAAACGCGGTGCCGCCATCATTGAGGCACGCGGCCTCAGTTCTGCGGCCTCTGCCGCCAACGCTGC
>JANOTE010000261.1:0-2460 GCA_031416195.1 Rhodoferax sp. | reverse complement strand
GATGACCGGGCTCCAACCCTAGTAACTCAACCGCTCCGGCCGAATCTCCTGCAAGATCGTTGTGGCGATCTCTTCGATGGATTTGGTGGTGGTGGACAGCCAGCGGATGCCGGCGCGGCGCATCATGGTTTCGGCTTCGTGGACTTCCATTCGGCAGTTCTCCAGGGCGGCGTATTTGGAGTTGGGGCGGCGTTCGTTGCGGATTTCGCTCAGGCGCTCGGGCAGGATGGTCAGGCCGAAGATTTTGGGCTTGTGCGGCACCAGGGCAGGGGGCAGATGCTGGCGCTCGAAGTCTTCGGGAATCAGCGGGTAATTGGAGGCTTTCAGCCCGTATTGCATGGCCAGGTAGAGCGAGGTGGGCGTCTTGCCGCTGCGGCTTACGCCGACCAGTATCACGTCTGATTGCTCCAGGTCGCGGTTGGATTGGCCGTCGTCATGCGCCAGCGAGAAGTTGATGGCTTCGATGCGGTCCTGGTATTGCTTGTTTTTGCTGGCATCGCTGAAGCGGCCAATGCGGTGGCTGGATTTGAGCTGAAGCTCGGTCTCCAGCGGGTGCACAAAGGTGCCAAACATGTCCAGCAGCATGCCCTGGCAGCCTTGCGTCACCACTTCGAGCACTTCCATGTTGACCAAGGTGCTGAACACGATGGGCTTGCTGCCATCCACCACGGCGGCGTGGTTGATCTGCCGCACAGCCTGGTGCGCTTTGTCGGCGGTGTCGATGAAGGGCAGGCGGATGTGGCGGGCATCCAGGTCAAACTGCGCCAGGATGGCGTTGCCAAAGGTCTCGGCGGTGATGCCGGTGCCGTCTGAGATGAAGAACACTGAACGCTTGCTCATACTTTTTGGCCCTTTACAATGAATTCAATGATTTGCGATCTTTCTGCATTGTCTATGCCGCGCCGCTCCCCTCAAAAAGCAATCACAAAAGCAACAACACGCTGTGCCGAGCGCGCTTCCCAGTTTTTAACCTCTGGAGCTTTCCCATGTCTGCACTGTTCAACCCGACCGACCTGGTCGTACCGTTTGAGAAACTGAGAATGAGCGATGTCGAGTCGGTGGGGGGCAAAAACGCCTCCCTCGGCGAGATGATCTCCGAATTACCCACGGGCGTGAAAGTGCCCACCGGCTTCGCTACGACCGCCCACGCCTTTCGCCAGTTTCTCGCCCACGCGGGTTTGGCCGACAAGATCAATCAGCGGCTTCAAACACTGGATACGGATGACGTGCGCGCGCTGGCAGCGGCGGGGGCGGACATCCGCGCGATGGTCGAAGCGCAACCGTTCCCGGTGGATCTTGAAAAAGCAATCACTGGCGCTTTTGCGACTTTGAGCACGGGTAACCCGCAAGCGTCGTTTGCTGTTCGTTCCTCAGCCACGGCAGAAGATTTGCCCGATGCGTCATTCGCCGGCCAGCAAGAGACGTTTTTGAACGTGACCGGCAATGCCGACGTGCTGCACAAGATGAAAGAGGTGTTCGCCTCACTCTACAACGACCGCGCCATCAGCTACCGCGTGCACAAGGGCTTTGCACACGAGCACGTGGCCTTGAGCGCTGGCGTGCAGCGCATGGTGCGCTCAGACCTGGGCACGGCGGGTGTGATGTTCACCATCGATACCGAATCGGGCTTTGCGGATGTGGTCTTCATCACCTCCAGCTATGGCCTGGGCGAAACGGTGGTGCAGGGTGCCGTGAACCCGGATGAGTTTTACGTACACAAGCCCATGCTGAAGGCGGGCAAGCGCGCGGTGATCCGGCGCAGCTTGGGCTCCAAACTGATCCAGATGGAGTTCTCGTCCGCTGATGAAAAGGCCAAAACCGGCAAGCTCGTCAAAACCACCGCCGTGCCGACCGAGCTGCGCAACCGCTATTCGCTGAGTGACGCTGACGTGGAACAGCTTGCCAAATACGCCTTGGTGATTGAGCAGCATTACGGTTGCGCGATGGACATTGAGTGGGGCAAAGACGGTATCGATGGCGAGTTGTACATCTTGCAAGCCCGGCCCGAAACCGTGAAGAGCCAGTCCAAAGGCAAGGCTGAGCACCGCTACAAGCTCAAAGGCAAGAGCACGCTTTTGGTTGAGGGCCGCGCCATCGGTCAAAAGATTGGCACCGGCCCGGTGCGCGTGGTTCACAGCCTGAACGATATGGACCAGGTGCAGGCGGGCGACATCCTGGTCACCGACATGACCGACCCGAACTGGGAGCCGGTGATGAAGCGCGCCTCAGCCATCGTCACGAACCGGGGCGGGCGCACCTGCCACGCGGCCATCATCGCGCGCGAGCTGGGCATCCCGGCCGTGGTGGGCTGCGGCAATGCGACCGACGTGCTGAAAGACGGCATGCTGGTCACCGTGAGTTGCGCCGAGGGCGACACGGGCTTCATCTACGACGGCCTGCTGGAAACCGAAGTCAGCGAAGTGCAGCGCGGCGAAATGCCCGAGATCCCGATCAAGATCA
>JANOTE010000260.1:0-1740 GCA_031416195.1 Rhodoferax sp. | reverse complement strand
GCCCCTTATTGCCGGTGGAGCCTTGGTGATACCCGCAGGCCTGCTGGCCCAGCGTGCAGGTGTGCCGGAGTCGTCTGCGGTGTGGACGGCAGATGCCGACGCCCGATCCCGCATCGAGTGGGCCGCCATGCATGCCGTGATGAAGGCCGAGCGCGCCCTGGGCCACGAGGTGATCGACGTGTCGGCGCAAAAGTGCGGGTGGGATGTGACCAGCCTGCCCAAGGCAATTGACGGCAAGCTGCCGCCCTCGCGCCATATTGAGGTCAAGGGCCGCGCCAAGGGCAGCAGCACGGTGACTGTGACCCGCAACGAAATCCTCTACGGGCTGAACCAACAGGACAAATTTATTCTGGCCATCGTTCTGGTGGACGGCGATCAGTGCAAGGGGCCGTTTTATGTGAGCAAGCCGTTTACGCAGGAGCCGGATTGGGCGGTGACCAGCATCAATTTGGATTTGAACGAATTGTTGTCGCGGTCACGTGAGGTGGGCCATGGTTGACACATGCAAGCTTTGCGGCGAACCGGCGCAGCTCGTCGGGTGTTCGCACGTCATTCCGCAATGGATGTATTCCATGTTGCCGCAGGACGAAAGACGTTTTCGGATTGCATCCTCTCACGCTGGCGAGTTTGAACAGCGATCACCCACCGGCTTCTACGGAAAGTTCGTCTGCCAAACATGTGAAGACCGGTTCACACGTTGGGATACCTACGCTTCGGAAGTCCTGCGCAGAGCCCCCAAGCTGACCTGCAACGGTTGGGACTACGGTCCGTACAAATATGGCGACTTGACACGTTTTTATCTGTCTGTGCTTTGGCGCGCCAGTGCATGTGGGCAAGCATTCTTTCAAACCGTTGATCTCGAAGATAAGCAGGCGCAACTTGCTGTAGCGCTGCTGGCAGCCGATGACGCCTGCCTGAATGCCTTTGACGTTTGGGCAAGTTGCTCCCAGCATCTGTATGCCTGGGGGGTCTTGACTCCCATCGAAGTGGCTATTGAGTGCGTTCCGTATTGGCAACTCTATATGCCGAGATTCCAAGCGCTCATTAAGGTCGCGGACCAACCCGGCGCGCCATGTGTTCAACCGTACAAGCTGAAACCCAATGCACCCCTGTGCATGTTGGAAAAGACCTTCAACGAATTTGGTGAGATCAAAACCGTTGAACAGGTCGCGCTGGCAAATATGAAAAAGAAAAATGCAATACGCAGTTAAAACCCCCAAGAAACTCATAGAAGTCGCGCTCCCACTCGATGCCATCAACATCGCCTGCACCCGTGAGAAGTCCATCCGCCACGGCCACCCCAGCACCTTGCACCTGTGGTGGGCGCGCCGCCCGCTCGCAGCAGCGCGGGCCGTCATTTTTGCGCAAATGGTCAACGACCCCGGTTACCAGCAGGGCGGGGGATTTCGCTATGGCGTGAACAAGGAAAAAGCGGCGATTGAGCGCGAGCGTCTGTTCAAAATCATCGAAGACCTGGTGCTGTGGGAGAACACCAATAACGAAGAAGTGTTAGAGCGTGCCCGTGCCGAGATACGACGCAGTTGGCGCGAGACTTGTAAGCTGAACAAGGCGCACCCGCAAGCCGCCGAGCTGTTCAACCCCGACAAGCTGCCCGCCTTTCATGACCCGTTTGCCGGTGGCGGCGCATTGCCGCTGGACGCCCAGCGTTTGGGGCTGGAGAGTTATGCCAGCGACTTGAATCCGGTGGCCGTGACCATCAACAAGGCCATGATCGAGATC
>JANOTE010000259.1:0-4065 GCA_031416195.1 Rhodoferax sp. | reverse complement strand
ATTAGGTGAAGTGCCGCCCTTGATCACAAACACTTTAGGGTCCAGATCAAGATTTTTCTCGAAGTCGGCCTTCATCACTTCGTCGGTATCAGACTCGTATTGGCATTGCTGATCGTCAAGGAGCCAAATTTCGTCCAGGTTTTTCAGCTCATCTGCCAACCGATTTGCCGACCAGTCCTCGGTGCCATGAGTGATGACCAGCAGTTCATCAGACGCGGCACCAAGTGCCAACAACTTGGCACTTCTTTTCCATGTCAATTGTTTGGCTGCCCGAAGCAGGTTTGCCTGGTTATCGGCCCATGCGGACAGCGCATCTTGCTCAACGATGGGAATAGCCACGCTGCGATTTAAAAGGTCAGCTTGATTACCGACCATGATTCCAGCCATACCAGCGATAACGCCGCCGTGTAGCCCGCCCACGGTAACGATGCCAGCTCGCAGTCCAAAGAGACTGTCGCTATGTCCAACAATTGCACACCTCCCCTGCATTTCGCCGTTTGTGCCGATCATTGGCGAGAGGTTGCTTGCAGCCACACCCAAGTCATTCGATAACCATTGAAAGTACGACCCAACTCCTCCCGGAGCTATTCGGTGAAGCAAACTTAATGGCGCCATTTCTCTCCAGTCGCCAGCGGTAATTGTTTCAACCTTTTTGTCGCTCGCTTCCTGTGTGAATACATCGACTTCCAAGGCTGGAGCCAGTGCGCCAACTACTTGCGCCAACGTCAACGGAGCTTTTTTGGTCGTCGTAGTGAAATCGAACAAGTCGAATGTTGTTTTTTCAATTCGAAATAGCTTTGCTTTATCCGATAGCCGCACCGATACACATGTTCCATGGCGCGTAAGGGCTTCGCCGGGCAAGGGCTCCCGCAAGCTGGGCCGGGAGTCAATACCTTGTACGAACTCAAGCACCCACTGTGTGTCACGGTCTTCCCTGCTGGCCACTTGCCGACGGGTTGTGACCTTAATGTGTTTTCCCAGCATTAGGACTGAAAAGAAGCCAATGCCAAAGCGTCCTACAGCTTCAAAACCTGTAGCCGCAAGTCCCGGCCACTCGCGCCGTAGCGCTGTGTCCTTCCAAAGTGAACGTCCAAAATCGAGCAGCACATGTACCAGCACATAGCGGCTCATGCCAATACCGGTATCGGTGACGTGGAGCCAGTCTTCGCCATCGCGTTCTTCCAGTCGAACGGTGATAGCGCCTTCTTTTTCCTCAAGGGCTCCTAGAGCCCGGCTGGCCATTACGGCATCTCTGGCGTTTTGAAGCAATTCGCGCAAGGCCAGGTAGGGCTCGTCACCGTACAGCTTGGCCCCGCCAAAACGCTCCACAACGGATTGAATGTCGCTGATGCGTAAGGACGCATCCACCGGATGCCAGCCCTCGGTGGGGACGTTACGTGCAAATGATTCGGGGCTGCGCACGCCCGCAACTTCTCTGGCCGTCAGTTGTTGCAGGCGGTGGTCCCGCAACAAGTGATCGGCTGCCGACAGTTCTTTGTCTGCAAGACAGGCTGCGTCATAGGCAAGCCACCAGGCGGCTTGTTCGGTGGCAGGAAAAGGGCTGCCAGAAAAAACCAATTCCCCACGCCCTACATCGCAATAGGGCTGGTTCAGGCGTGCCTGAAAGCGCCAATGCTCTTGTGAAATTCCGCTGGGGCGGTTCATGGCTAGCAGAAGGCGGGGTGCCCGCTTGGCGTCAATGTGGGCGGCATCGGCAACCCGCAAAAGGACAGCGATTTTGAGCGGGTTGACCGTCCATGTTGCAGGTTCAAGGCACACGGGCGCAGTAACGGTTCTTGTAGCAAAAGCTTCCAACTCGTGCGGGTTGTACCAGTGGCTTTCCGCAATTTCCCCGATGACGTGACCATAGGCTTCTCGCAGCTCATCATGTGGAAAAAGGTGCCGCAGATTGCCAGTGCCATCATTCCATTTTGCAAATGGGAGTTTGCGAGCTTGTTGGGGGTGGAGGACACGCAAGGTGTCGAATAGCACAGTTTGAAACTCTGAACTGCCCTCGATCAGTTGGTCTTCGGGCAGCTCACGCTGAGCTGCGGCATCGCGCCATTCAACGGTTTGACGAAGTTGGGCAACACCACCGGGGTAGGCCGCGCGGCAATGCGCTGCATCGTGTAGCAGAAACGCACCGCCCAAAACAAGGGCTTCGGCTGGATTCAGTCGAAATTCAGGGCCAGCAATTTCCGATGCGACACGCCACAGTGCATCGACGTGGGTGATGTCGTGCAGAGTAAGAGCAGGCAATTCGCGTTGAATCTGTGTCAGAAGCAGGGCAACGCGCTCGCGGAAATCTTCGTATGCTTGAGACAGCTTTTCCCGCTGACGGTTTAAACCATCTGATTGATGGCTGAAAGCGGATTGCCACAGAGTTGTTTGTTTGTATATCTTTTGACTCACCTGATGCTCCCAATTTGGATTGAGGTGATTATCCAGTCGGGCTAGGATCACTTGACCAATCAAGAGTTTTCATTGCCCCACCCCGACGCACACGGTCAGTGTGTTTTTACTTTTGGCGGCACCCGCTGGTGCAAGGTGCGCTCGACGATGCCGTCGGCTTCAAGTTGGCTAAGCTGCTGAGCAGAACTCATCGAGTTTCAGGTGTCCAGCCGGGCAGCGGCCACCACGGGCACGGGAGTATGTCATTGAAGGCGGAACGGTCCCAACGGTGTGACAGCCGACAGACAGATAATCATTTAAAGCCCGGCAACGGGCCTGTACTCCAGCCCATTCTTCAACCCATCCACTCATTCAATCCATGAAACCTTTGTCTTCCCTCCCCGCCCTCGCCCTGCTCGCCAGTTGCGCTCTGTCAGCCGCCGCCCTCGCCGCAGCCCCCGCCGAAACCCTGCCCTCAGGCGTCAAGGTCGTCCACACCACCGACGGCACAGGCCCCAACCCTAAGGCCACCGATACGGTGAAGGTGCATTACAAGGGCACGCTGGCCGACGGGAAGGAGTTCGACAGTTCGTACAAGCGCGGCAGCCCGGCTAGCTTTCCGTTAAATCGCGTGGTGCCGTGCTGGACCGAAGGCATGCAGAAGATCAAGGTTGGCGGCAAGGCGACGCTGACCTGCCCGCCGGCCACCGCTTATGGCGACCGGGGTGCGGGCGCTGCGGTGCCGCCGAATGCGACCTTGACGTTTGAGGTCGAGTTGCTGGCGATTGAGAAGTAACAAGCTCTAAAGAAGCGAAGCGCGGGCCGCAGGGTGCGTTGGGAGGCAGGGCTTGCCTGCTGCTAAAAAAGGCTGGCAACAGGCCCGATCCGGCTGACCAGTCGCTATTTATGTCATAGCTGCTTTCGCCTGTCTGTATTGATTCTGGAGCGGGAATGGCACTCGATTCTGGTCTGGCCAGCGTTTGGACTGCGGGCGCGGATTCGGGGATCCCTCACCCCCGCCCTCTCCCTGAGGGAGAGGGAGCAAAAGACAGGCCGCCCTCGCTGAAGGAGAGGAAGCTAGCAGAAGGACACCACCTGGCAGCCACGCCTCATTGATCCTTCACCGACCCGCGCAAACCCTTGATCGCCGAGCGCTGGCTTTTGCCCTCTAACCGGCGTTGCTTCGAGCCATAAGTCGGCTTGGTCGCACGCCTGGGCTTGGGCGGCGTGCTGACGCTGTCAATAATTTCCTGCAGGCGTGTCAGCGCATCGGCGCGGTTCATTTCCTGGGTGCGGTGCTGCTGCGCCTTTAACACCAGCACGCCGTCGAGCGAAACCCGGCTGTCGGCGAGTGCCAGCAGCCGGGCCTTGATGTCGTCGGGCAGCGATGAAGCAGCGATGTCGAAGCGCAAATGAATCGCACTCGACACCTTGTTGACGTTTTGCCCGCCCGCGCCCTGCGCGCGGATGGCGTTGAACTCGACCTCGCGCTCATCGACCAAAAACTTGGGCGGGGTGCTCATGATGCGATGGGGGCTTTGCTCAATCTTCCTGCTCGCCGATAAATTCGCGCAGCAGGGCCGCGAATGCTTCGGGCTGCTCGACGGCGCTTAAGTGCGCAGCGGCGATGGTCTCCAGTTGCGCGCCATCGATGGCGTCGGCGATTTCTTCGGA
>JANOTE010000258.1:0-3932 GCA_031416195.1 Rhodoferax sp. | reverse complement strand
TTCCAGAAACTTGCGGTCAGCAATGGGGGCCAACGGGTCCGCAGGCTTGCCAGACAGGTCGGCCAGCACGCCCATGATGAAGGGCAACTGCACCTTCTTTTGCGCTCCGTAGAGCTCTACGTCGTATTCAATTTGAACGCGCGGCGCCCGGTTGCGGGCGACGAACTTTTGACTGCTGGTGGCCATGATGACTTCCTTGGTTGGTTGAAGGTATGCGGCAGAAATTGCAGGGTTGAATGAACCTGGTTCAGGGTGTGGGTCTAGACTGGCTTGCCCGTGATGTTTTGAATGCTGTTGATCGCGTCGGGGGCAAGGTCATTCATGATATCGATAAAGCTCACGCCCACCAAGCGTTTGGCGCGCTTGATCAACATCGGGGCGGGATTGCCAGGCTCGGTTTTTTCCAGAAAGGCAATCACTTTGTCGAGCATTTGCAGCGCATCCTGGCGGGTGCTGATCTCACCGCGCATCGGGCCACCCGCCGCACGCGCCGCGCCAGGGGCAATGTTGCCGTCAGCCTCTGCTTCGGCGGCTTCAGCCGCTTGCGGATTCGCAGCGGTGACAGTGGCCTGGCACACAGTGCGCAGCAAATGGGTCAGCGTGCGCAGCGGTTTCAGGTCGATCTGGTCACCTCTACCGGTCTTGGCCTCGATCAGGGCTTCGAGCTGTTGCGCCAGCGCTGCCGCGCCAATGGCGAGGTGAAACACTTTCGGGGTCGCGCTGTAGATGTCCAGCAAGGCATCTGTCACCTGCGGCAGGGAGTAGGCGGGGTCTTTGCCTGAGGCTGTGAGTTTTCCGTAAGCGATGGCAATGTCACGCACCCGAATGGCGCCGACTGCGCGGGAGGTACCCAGCACACAATCGTGCAGATCGCGCAGCACCATGCTCGAATCGGACAACGGCGCCAGCGCATTCATGCGCATCGTGGGGTCGTTGTCGTCCTCAGTATCCAATTGGGGGTGCAGAGTGTCCCAAAACCGGTCTACCAGCCCCACCAGCAACGTCAGCCCCAACGAAAACCCTTCAACGCCCTGCGTGTGGGTGGCAGCGCGCAGTGCGAGAACGCCAAGGCGTACGTCTTTGGAGCGTTTCAAAAGGTCGGTGGCGCGAACCGTCAAGTCGCGCCATTCGGGCTCAACTGCGGCAATGAGCGTATCGCCGAATTGCTGCTCGGCCTTGGGCTGCGCGTCGGCCTGTAGCGCCGTGAACGCGGCATCGTACTCAAGATCATCGCCACTTGGGAGCGCTTCACTGATGGGACTCAACAGGGTTTCAATGGATTCGGTGCTGAGCATGACGCGTCTTTAGCCTCTTTTAAGTGACCCGCTGGACTACTTTGCCTTGGGGTTTAAACAGCAAAACGAATGGTTGGCGTGGAATTTCAAGTGAGCCAGCGCCCCCGGTAGGGCCAGCGAAACTGGGTCTGATTTAACGCTGACTGTCAACCGAAAGCATTCAATGCAAGTCCGCTTTCGAGCATTGACGATCCGATACCCGATGAGGCCCACGACGCGCTGCTGTCTGAGTTGAAAAAGGGGGTATCTATCGGCAGCGAGTCCATGAACAGTGTGTGTTTTGTAAGCTATTAAATATATAGCTATTTGTGCAATATTTACGTGAGCCAAGACCGAATTCTATTCATCAAATGAATCAAAAATTCTAATTTATGAATAAAATTAACTCACAGGTTAATTTTCACTTTCCCCCATAGCCCATCGTCTGCGGCAGCCACAGCACGATCTGCGGGAACAGCGTCAGCGCCAAAAGCAGCAGCAACAGCATCACCAAAAACGGCCAGCCTTCCTTCATCATCTCGCCAATCGGAATGCCGGTGAGCGCCTTGGTCACAAACAGCAGCATGCCAAAGGGCGGGTGAATCAGGCCGATCATCATGTTCAGCACCACCAGCACGCCGAAATGCACCAGGTCTACCCCCAGGAGCTTGGCAGCGGGCAGCAACATCGGCACAAACACCAGCAGCAACACGGACACATCCAAAAAGCAGCCCAGCACCAGAAAAATCAGATTGACCATCAGCAAAAATTGCGTTTTGCTCAAGTGCAGACCATCCACCCACTGCGCCATCGCCTGCGGCACGCCCTCGGCCGTGAAGGCGTAGTTCAGGATGAACGAGCCCGCCAGGATGAGTGTGATTACCGCGCTGGCGCGGGTGGATTCCATCACCACGCCCCAGAAGCTGCGCCAGGTCAGCGCGCGAAAAACTACGGTGGAGAGTATCAGCGCATGCAGCGCAGCAACCGCCGCAGCTTCAGTCGGCGTGAACGCGCCGGAATAAATGCCGCCCAACAGCACGATGGGCATCGACAGCGGCAGTGCCCCGCGAAACACGATGGCAGGCCACTCGCGCAGGGGCACCGGTGCCTCGCGCGGCATGTTGCGTTTGACGGCGATGAAGTGGACGACGATCATCATCAGAATCGCCATCATGAAGCCGGGCACCACGCCACCCAGGAACAGTGCGCCGACCGACGCACCCGACACCAGCGCGTAAATCACCATCGGGATGCTGGGCGGAATGATCGGCCCCAGTGTGGCGCTGGCCACCACTACAGCCGCAGCAAAGCCGCGCGTGTATTCCGGCTTTTTCAGCATCTGCTTGATGGTTACCAGCCCCGGCCCGGCCGCATCGGCAATCGCGCTGCCGCTCATCCCGGAGAAAATCACGCTGACCAGAATGTCCACCTGCGCCAGCCCGCCGCGCATGCGCCCGACCAGAATTCGGCAAAAATCAAAAATCCGCTCGCTCACCGTGCCCGCATTCATGATGTTGGCCGCGAACACGAAGAGCGGCACGGCCAGCAGCACGTAGCTGTTGTACAGGCCATTGCCCACCTGCTCGGCCACCAGCCCCAGGTCTTGCCGCTTGACCAGCAGGTAAGCAAAGCCCGAGGCCAGCATGGAGAAACCAATCGGCATGCGCAACAGCATGCCCGCGACCAACACCCCAGCGAGTGACCACAGCGCCAGGCTCATTGATGCAACTCACCCTCAAGACCAACGCCACGCGCTGCATCCCAGATTGCCCATACGCTACGAACGACGAGAGCCACCAGCAGCAACACGAACGGCATGAACACCCACATGAATGAAATGCCCAGTACCGGCGAGCCCTCGCGCGACATGAATTTCACGTAGTCCCATGTCGCAGGCAGGCCCACAAGTGCCAGACCACCGATCAGCAGATTCCCGACGATTTTCATCACTTGCCGGGTGCGCAGATTGACGCTGTTCCATACCAGGTCAAACACCACATGCTCGCGCTCGGGCACGATGAAAGCGGCCGCCCACAGAATCACCCACACGTAGAGAATCACCGCTGCTTCATCCGTCCACGGCAGCGGTTTGTTAAAGCCAAACCGCGCGGTGATCTGGACGATGAAGACGATGAACAGCGTGAGGAACAGGCCGCCACCGATCAGGTTGGCGATACTTTTGAAACCGCGCAACACGGAATTTGAGGTGTTGGTTACTTCGTAGCCTTAGCGTGTCGAATTAATACGTTCCAGAATACCTTTGGGCCACAGCTTGGCGTACTCAGAATTCAGGTAGGTCGCCTGCACCGATTTGCGAAACGCATCGACATCGGGTGTGGTCACCGTCAGGCCCTGTGCCTTGAAGTAATCGACCATCTGCTTTTCATCGGTGATGCGGTTGTCGTTGTTGTACCTGGCAGCGGCCTGTGCTGCGGCTTTCAGCTTGGTTTTTTGATCGGCACTTAAGCTGTTCCACATCTTGTTGGAGACGCTGATGAAGATGCCATCCACCAAGTGGCTGGTGAGCGTAATCTGCTTGGTCACCTCGTAAAACTTGGCGCTGCGCACGGTGGGCAGCGGGTTGTCTTGGCCGTCAATCGTGCCGGTCTTCAAGCCCAGGTAGACCTCGCCAAACGCCAGCGGTGTGGGTGTGGCACC
>JANOTE010000257.1:0-7420 GCA_031416195.1 Rhodoferax sp. | reverse complement strand
TCCGGCCATTCCAGTCCTTCCGGACAGCCTTTGCACACCGCCTGACACTCACATCAAGGAACCCAACATGGCACGATTCACTGACAGGGTTTACCTGATTTCCGGCGGCGCACGTGGCTTGGGGGAGGCGCAAGCGCGGGGGATCATCGCCGAAGGCGGCAAGGTCGTCATTGGCGATGTGCTGGTGGAAGATGGCGAAAAACTGACGCGCGAGCTGGGTGCAGCATGTACGTTCCAGGCGCTTGACGTCACCAGTGAAGCGCAATGGGCTGACGCAGTTGCCGTGGCCGAGAAGATCGGCAAACTCTGCGGCTTGGTCAACAACGCGGGTGTTTACACGCCGGTACCCATCATGGACACCGACACCGCGCAATTTGAGCGCCATACGCGTGTCAACCAGCTAGGCACCTTTCTGGGCATGCGCGCGGTAGTGCCCGCTTTTGAACGCGCTGGAGGCGGTGCCATCGTCAACATGTCGTCCACCGTAGCGCTGCGCAGCGCGCCGAATGCCATCGCCTACACCGCGACCAAATGGGCTGTCCGCGGAATGACCAAAGCCGCTGCGCTTGAACTAGCTGGCAAAAACATCCGCGTCAACTCGGTGCATCCTGGCCCCATCGACACCGACATGCTCAATGTGCGTACGCGCGAGGAAAATCTGCGACGGGTCCAACAGGTGCCGATGAAGCGCCTTGGCACCAAGGAAGAGATTGCCGGGCTGGTGCTGTTTTTGCTCTCGGACGAGAGCCGATACATGACCGGTTCAGAAGTAGCCATGGATGGCGGCGCGGCGCTTTAGGGAAAACACCCATGCAGAAAATATACTCATGAACACAAAAAAGCTACTGGGTGGTATAATTTTTGAAAACCATATTAGCTTTTCGATAATTTTGGTATTTGCTACTGCACGCCCCTTACAAAGTGCATAACCTTGGAGACAACATGAAAACCGGACAGTCCAACATCGCTTCCACCTGCGCTCCTTCTGGGTCTAGGCCCGGTACCTTCACGGCCAAAGTTTCCATGGCGCTGGCGCTGGTCGGTTTGTCCACCGGCGCAATGGCACAGTTTGAATCCCCCGCTGACGGCGTCTACAAAGACCGGATTGACTGGGGCGTGATGATGGACATGAGCGGCCCGGCCTCCGCGTCGCAAAGTGTCTGGGCCAACGGCTTCCAGGCCTATATGCGCAAGCTCAACGAGACCGGCGGCGTCAATGGCCGCAAGATCAATGTGCTGGCAGAAGACAGCCGGTTCAACCCTGCCCAGGACAAGATCAACTACGAAAAGCTGATGGGCCAGACCCCGGTGCTCGGGATCTCGGGCATGGGTTCGTCAAGCTCCCAAGTTTCTCTGGCACCCACCATCCGAGCCGGCAAGATACCGATTGTCGGCACCTACACCAGCACCAAACCTTTGGCTGAACCCGTTTCTCCGTTGGTTTATGGCGGCTTTTGCAGCTACCCGCAAATGGCCCAAACCGGCGTCGGCTACTACACCGAGCAACTCAAGCTCAAGGCACCCAAGGTCATGGTGGTGTCAATCGAGACCGCAGGGGGTGTTGAATACGCCCAAATGGTCGCAGCCGCCGCAGCCAAGCTCGGGGGAACTTCCAGCCTGGTGACGATGAAGATCACGGCTCCCGACGTGACCCCGCAGGTGCTTGAAATCATTGCCCAGAAGCCCGATTTCATCACGATCTATGGCGTGCCCAACACCGCCATCCTCACCATGAAGGCCATGCAGCAGTACGGACTGAAGATCCCTGCATTTGGCATCTCGTACCTGCTCGCACCGCAAATTTACACCGCCATGGGGCCAGAAGCCGGTGCCAATTACAACGTGGTGAGCTGCTTTACGCCCGGCGGAACTGACCAGACGCCCGCCAACCGCGAGATGGTGGCAGCGGCCGATAAGTTCAACCACGGGGCGATCAAGGAAGACATCAACTACGTGGCGGGATGGGTGGTAGGCCAGATGGCCGCTGATGCCATCGCCAGGACTGGTGCCGAGCCAACGCGCGCCAAGCTGGTTGAGTCCATGAACAAGGGTTTTACGGTGGACACCAAGGGGCTGTCCGCACCCATCACCTACACCACTGACAACCACACCGGCCCGGTCGCGTTTCGCATGATCGGCTATGACTTCGCTGCCAAGAAGTACAAGCCCTTTGGCGAGTTCAGCGACTATACGAAATACATCAAGTAATCGCCCAGCACCGACTGCAGTCTGACCCGCCACCAAACGCGAGTAACTCACAATGTTTGCCCAAGTTCTACTGAGCGGCTTGGCCCTGGGCAGCATTTATGGCCTGGTGGCTTTGGGGTTCGCGGTGGTCTTCAAGGCCACCGACGTTTTCAACTTTGCGCAGGGCATGTTTGTTGTCTGTGGCGCATTCTTTGCGGTGACCGCCATCACGCTGCTGGGACTGCCTTTTCCCCTGGCCATTGCAGCCATCATTGGTGCCTGCGCAACTTTGGGCGTGGTGATCCATGTCCTGCTGATCCAGCCCCTGGCTGGTCGGCCGATGCTGTCCGTCATCATGCTGACGATCGCCCTGTCGATCGTGCTGCGTGCCCTGATAGAGATGAGTTACGGGCCCCAAGGGCGCACCCTGGTCACGCCGCTGCCCGCAGGGATATTTCTGGTAGGCGGTGTGCGGATATCGCAGTTGCACCTGATCGCCGCGCTCGTCAGCTGGGCCTGCATGGCAGGCTTTGGCGCTTTCTTCAAGTTCACTTCCATCGGCCTGCTGATGCGTGCCACCGCTGACAACCATGAGGCAGCCGTTGTCTCTGGCGTAAATGTTAATGTCATGAACCGGCTTGCGTGGGCCATTGGCAGTGTTTTGGCTGGCATCGGCGGCCTGTTTCTGGGCCAGCTTCAGATCGTCTCAACCGAGCTGGAGAGCATTGGTCTGCTGGCATTGCCTGCGGTTGTCATTGGCGGCATGCAGAGCATTCCAGGCGCCATTATTGGCGGTTTGCTGGTGGGTTTGATCGAGCAGTTTGCGGCATCCTACATCTCGCCCAAATCCAGCGACATCCTGATTTACGTTTTGTTGATGCTGATCCTGATGGTTCGCCCCTGGGGGCTGTTCGGCCAACGCGAACTCGGTCGGGTCTGATGTCCAAGGGCATCGACTGGCTGGCTGTCCGAATGCTTCCATGAGCACATCCACACTCCCATCACCCCCCAGCGCGCCCGGAATTCGGGCGAGCGGTTGGAGCACGCCATCGCGCTGGATCTGGCTGATCGCCTCCGTGGCGCTTCTGTGCTACCTGCCGGTGGTGCTGACCGACCGCGCGGTCCTTGGCATCCGGCTGTCCAACATGCAGCTGCTCAACCTGGGCTTGAGCCAGGTCAACTTGATGCTGATCGCCATGCTGGGGGCGCTATCGCTAAACTATTTGACCGGCTGTGCCGGCTTGATCTCGATTGGACATGCCGCGTTTTATGCCGTGGGGGCGATGACCGCTGCCATCACGGGCTCGCAGTGGGGCTGGCCGTTCCCATTGGTGCTGCTCGCTGCAGGCCTGGCGGGGGCTTTGGCCGGGTTGCTGGCGGGCCTGCCATCGCTTCGCGTGCGAGGCCTGTACTTCGTGCTGTCCACCTTCGCGGTGCACTACATCGTCGTGTTCGCGTTCCAGGAGTACCAGTTCAAATTTTTTGACGTAGTGGGTGTTCCTTTCAAGCCGGCCACCCTGGGGGGGATTGACCTGAACTCGCCGATGCGCTGGTATTTCTTCCTGTTGCCCTTGGTGGCGCTGGTGTACTGGGCGCTCAAGAACAGCCTGCGCTCACGCGAGGGCCGCGCCATGATGGCGATGCGCGACCACGAACTGGCCACCACCTCGGCAGGCGTTGATGTCCGCTTCCTGCGCCTCAAGGCATTTGGCCTGAGCTCGGCCATTGCCGCCATGGCCGGCGCTTTGTACGCCTATTACCTGACCAATGTCACCTCAGAGTCTTTCGGCATCCAGTTTGCGATCCAATTCATCGCCATGATCATCATCGGCGGCATGGGATCGCTGCCGGGCTCACTGGTGGGAGCTGCGGTGTGGCTGCTGCTGCCCTCCATCATCACCGGGGTGGCATCCCAGGCGGGTAACTCCACCGGGCTGATGCGTGTCCTGCTGATCGACCACAAAGCGCAGTTAGTTCAAGTGATCTTCGGTATGTTGGTGATCTTGCTGCTAATATTTGCGCCGGGCGGCATTGCCAGCATGGGTGCCAAGTTGCGCAGCCGCTGGTCGGCCTGGCGGGAAAAATAATGGCCAACATGCTTGAAGTCAAGGGGCTCTCAGTCGGTTACGCGCGCAAGGGCCTGGCGCTAGAAGACGTCACCCTGTCCGTACCAAAGGGCAGCATTGTGGCCCTGCTGGGTGCCAACGGTGCCGGTAAAACCACGCTGATCCGGGCTGTCACAGGCCTGCTGGGCCTGCACCATGGGCACGTGACGCAAGGCGGCGTGCTGTTTGATGGCAAATCCGTGCTGGGCCTGCCCTCGCACCGCCTGGTGCGCATGGGCATGGGGCTGGTGCCCGAAGGCCGACTCATCTTCAAGCAGCTCAGCGTCCAAGATAACCTGAGCGTGGGTGCAGCCATCCTGCCGCGCTCGTCTGTCAGCGAGCGCATGAATGCGGTATACGAGTTGTTTCCTCGCCTGCTGGAGCGGCGCGAACAGGCGGCCGGCTGGCTGTCGGGCGGCGAGCAGCAGATGCTGGCGCTGGGCCGCGCCCTGGTGGCCAGCCCAACTTTGCTGTTGGTGGACGAACTCTCGCTTGGGCTGGCGCCGTTGATCGTGCAGGCGATTTACCGGCAGCTGCGCGTGGTTGGGGAAACGCTGGGGACATCCATGCTGATTGTGGAGCAAAACGCACGCCTTGCGCTAGAGTTTGCCGCCACTGCGTATATCCTGGATCGTGGCCGGATCGTGCTGTCCGGCCCAGCCGCAGAGGTGGCTGGCAGCGATGCCATGAAAGAGTCCTACCTTGGCGCCAAGCGCGAATCTACTGTGTCTAGCGCGGTCGTAAACGCGCCAGTTGCTGAAGTGCAAACATGACCACGCCGCTGCTTGAAGTCTCAGCGCTGCTGATGCGCTTTCAGGGCATTACCGCGCTTGACAACGTTTCTTTCTCCATGGACAGCGGTTCCATCACGTCGTTGATCGGGCCTAACGGCGCGGGCAAGACTACGCTGTTCAACTGCGTCACTGGCATGTACACACCCACCAGCGGCAAGGTGGCCTTTGACGGTGTGGACATCACCGGCGAAGCAGCCCACCGGGTGTCACGCCACGGCATTGCCCGCACTTTCCAAAATCTGGCCTTGTTTGGCGGTCTGACGGTGCTGGACAACCTGCTGGTGGGGGCGTACCGGCAAGGCACATCCGGGCTTCTGCAGGGTGCCCTGCGCACCCCAAAGGTACGCGCTGAGGAGCGTGCCGCGATTACCGCAGCCAACGAAGTGTTGGAGTTTTTGGGCATGCCTGAAACGGCCAACGTTTTGCCGGGCGAGTTGTCATATGGCCGGCAAAAACAGGTTGAATTTGCCCGCGCCCTGATGCAAAAGGCACGCCTGGTGCTGCTGGACGAGCCGATGGCAGGCATGAGCGCGCCAGAGAAAAGCGCCATGACGGAATTGATCCAGCGCGTGCGCCAGCAGTATGCAATGAGCTTTCTCATTGTGGAACACGATATTCCCGTCATCATGGACATATCCGACAAAATTGTGGTGCTGGATTTTGGCCGCAAGATTGCAGAAGGCACGCCGCACCAAGTGCAGGCTAATGAAGCCGTCATCGCGGCCTACCTGGGCACTGACCACAGCGCTGTAGCAGTGGCTACCCCCGCTTGACGAACTTGGTTCTTAGAGGCCCCAGGAGTTCCATGTCATCGTCTGACAACAACAAACAGGTACCTGCGTACGAAGCGCTGGCCCATGACATCAAGTGCAGCGGGATCAAGTCGGTGTTCGGACTGATGAGCGACGACACGGCGCTGTTCGTCACCACACTGGATGCCATCGGCGTCCGGTTTTACGCCGCGCGGCATGAGAACAACGCGATATCCATGGCCGAGGGGTATGCCGCTGCCACCGGCAAGCTGGGCGTGGCCATCATTGGTCGCGGCCCAGCCACTGCCAATGCCATGCACGGTGCGGCCTATGCACAGCGCACTGGCTCGCGCGTGCTGATCATCTTCGGCGCCAGCTCAATCGCACACCGCGCCTCTGGCGGAACCGATCCCGATACCAAAGAGTTCAACGTGGCCGGCGTGCTGGCAGCGGGCGGCCTGAAAACCTATGTTGCCAGCGATGCCAGCAGCGCCCGGCAGACCCTGGCCAATGCCATCAGCGCCACTCGGTTGGGCGGCTGCGTCGCACTGCTGCTGCCGATGAACGTGCAGTTCGGGCTGGTCACGGACACCCCGGGCCAGATGGGCATGCAAGCCGCCGACCCCGTTCCTGCACCCGCAAAGCGCAGCCTGGCCCGAGCTGTGGCCATTGAGGCCGCCGCCGCCCTGCTGGCCAAGAGTCGCAAACCGCTGTTTATCGTGGGCCTGGGCGCACACCGCGCTGGCGCGCGTGATGCAATCGTTCGCCTGGCCGACAAAGTGGGTGCCGTACTCGCAACGACGCTCAAGGTCAAAGACATGTTTCGCGGCCACGATTACAACCTCGGCGTTGTCGGTTCCTTCTCACACGCGGCGGGCCGCAAGCTGATCGATCAAGCCGACTGCATCGTGGCATTTGGAGCCAGCCTGAACCAGCGCACCACCAGTTTTGGCACCTCGCTGCCGATGGACGTACCGCTGATTCAGGTCGATCTGGCGCACGCCAACATTGGCCGCTGGTTTCATGCGGATGTGGCATTGATCGCCGATGCACGCGCTGCGGCAGAACAATTACTTGAAACCATACCTGACCGCGCGTCGTCAGACAAACTCTACTACTCCGACGACACGCGACAGCGTCTTGCCAATGTCGATCTGGCGGGTGAATTCCAGCCAGCCCATACCGCCCGCACCATGGATCCACGGGCTTTGGCGATGGCGCTTGACCGCCTGCTGCCGGAAAACCGCAACGCGGTATATGACGCCGGCAATTTTTTGCAGATCATGCCGTACATCTCGGTGCCTGGCCCGGACTACATCAAGAACACGGTCGATTTTGCGTCCATCGGCATGGGCTTTGGCACGGCTTTAGGCTTTGCCTGCGGCACGCCAGACCGCACTACCGTGCTGTTCATCGGTGACGGTGGCTTCCTGATGACGCTGAGCGAGCTGGAGACCACCGCTCGCGAAGGCATCCCGCTGGTGATTGTGCTGATGAACGACGGTGCTTACGGGGCCGAGCTGCATTACCTGAAGATGCGCGACATGCCGGTCTCCACAGCCATCTTTACCGACATCGACTT